>JAWWPH010000134.1:0-3320 GCA_033850875.1 Nocardioidaceae bacterium
CGCTAGGAAGCCGTTGGCCGTAGGCGTCAGCGACGTGCTGGACGGCGGCCGCGTGTGACGACCGTCGAGCAGTATCTGGAGGAGCTCGGCCGCGCCCTCCACACGCGCGGTCGAGCCCGCCGCCGGCTGCTGGCCGAGTACCGCGTACGGCTGGCCGACATCGCGGCCGTCCATGGCGACGTTGAGGCAGAGCGCCGGTTCGGACCCGCTGCCGAAGTCGCTGAATCGTTCGACACCGAGAACGCGATTCGTCGGGCGGCGCGAGCGACGATCGCCACGGTCGTCGGTGTCCTCGCCGTCGGTGGGTCGGCCACTGCCCTGCTGAACGGGGCGGATGCCCAGGCGTCCGCGGTGGTCGTCTGGGCGGTGGTCTTCTTCGCCAGCGCGCAGGCTGCGGGCGTGTGCATGCTGCTTGCGGTTCTGCGGGCCGCCGCGATGCGACACCGACCGGCGACGCCGGGTGACGTGGTCTTGCTCTGTCGACGTGATGGTGCGGCGCTGGCGTTCTCGGCGTTGGCACTGTTCGCTGCGGGTGCAGCGGTTCCGGGCAACGCTGCGGCGTGGGCGATCCTGTCTGGCCCCGCGGTGGCTGTCCTCGCCGCGTTCTGGGTCATGCGGGTTCGGTCGCTGGCACGCAAGCTCGACAGTCGCCCGTGTCGGGACGTTCGCGCGCCGCTGACCGACCTGCTCGCGATCCTTCGCCCCTCGGACCCCAGAGATAGAGCAGCTGGGCATTCACCTTTCATCGGGCTTCTGCTCCCTAGCGTCGCCGTCGCCACTGTCGCTGCGTTCTGGTGGGACCACCTCGATCACGGGAGCTTCGTGTCGTCTCTCGCAGTGGCAGGCACGGAAGCAGCACTGACCGTGGCCGGCTTCGTGTTCCTCGGGCCCGTTCTCGGCCTGCTTTCCCCCCGACGAGTGAGTGAGGGCCGTACTGCGCCATGATCCTGCACTCCGTCGCTCATCAGCTCTACGCCGCCAGACTCGAGCGGGCGCTCATGGCCGCGGACACGCTGCCCCGCCATGTCGGCGTCATCATGGACGGCAACCGCCGGTGGGCGCGAGCAGCCGGATTCGACAACGCCAGCCTGGGACACCGCTATGGCGGTGAACACCTCGACGATCTGCTGCGCTGGTGTAGCAAGCTCCGTATTCCGCATGTGACCGTCTTCGTTTGCTCGACGGAGAACCTCGACCGCCGCGATGCCGACGAGATCGACTTCCTGATGGGCGTGATCACCGACCTTGCCGAGCGCATCCGAGCCGAACCCTCGCCTACCTGGTCCCTGCACGTTGCCGGCACGCTCGATGCCCTGCCCGACCGCGCGGCCCTTGCCCTCAAGGCCGCCGTGGCTGCCACCGAGACCTGTACCACTGGACAACACCTCACGCTGGCCGTCGGGTACGGCGGGCGCCAGGAAGTTCTCGATGCGGTCCGGGATCTCCTTCTCGACAAAGCCGCCGAAGGCGCCACCATCGAACAGATAGCCGACCAGCTGACCCCTGACGACATCACGACGCGCCTGTACAACGCGGATCAACCAGAGCCCGACCTGATCATCCGGACGTCGGGCGAGCAGCGCCTGTCCAACTTCCTGCTGTGGCAGTCCGCATACTCGGAGCTCTATTTCTGCGACGCCTACTGGCCGGCCTTCCGGGAGATCGACTTCCTCCGTGCTCTACGCAGCTACGGCGCGCGACAGCGCCGCTATGGACGCTGAGCCGATCAGCGTGCCCGGCGAAGCGCTGGTGACTTCTGCACCTCTGTCGCGAGCATGCCAGTCACCGGTGGCGTGACAGGTCGATCCGCGCGGGCTTCAGTTCCGCGAGTACCGGCAGAAGAGTGAGCTCTCCTCTTCGAGGAGGTGTCGCAGGACGAACTGTCCCGGCGGGTCGAGGACAGGACCCTGCGCCATCCGGAGCCGGTCCCCGGCCAGGACGAGGGGCGTGATCGTCAGGCACAGCTCGTCGACGGCGTTGGCGGCGACGAGGTCGCGCATCAGCGTAGGCCCGCCCTCGCAGAGCATCCGCGGGAAGCCCCTGCTGATCAACAGCTCCTTCGCCAGGGCGAGATCGACTTCGGTCTCACCGGCCACGAGCACGGCCGCGAGTGCGCTGACCTCCTTGCGTCGCTCGACCGGTGCAGACTCGGTGGTGATCACGAGCGTGGGCGCGAGGCCGCCTTCGAGGAGGCCGACGTCGATCCGCAGCGACCGGGAGACCACAGCGATCGAGGGGGAGGCGGCGAGCCCCAGCCGATTCCTGAGACTCGTCCGCGTCTCGGTGGCCGTCACCGGCAGGTATCCCTCGGAGCGGGCCGTGCCGGCGCCCACGACGATGACGTCGGCGAGACTACGGAGCAGCCCGAAGATCCGGCGGTCGGCCCGACTCGACAGGGTTCCCGACCTGTGGTCGCTGCCCTGGGCCGCGCCGTCGAGGGAGCTCACGAAGTTCGCGCGGAGCCACGGCAGCTCGGCGGGATACGCGTACAGCTCGACGAGGTCGTCGTAGCTGAGCTCACTGGGAGCCGTAGGGAACAGGGACTGCACGAGACGATCCTTCCACCCTTCGCTCGACCGGGCGCGAATGTCCGGTCGAGCGGGCGGGAATGTCCGGTCGAGCGGGCGGGAATGTCCGGTCGAGCGGGCGCACATGTGCGGTCGAGCGGGCGGGAACGTGCCGGAGGGCCGGTGTACCGACGGGTGTGGGCCACAATGGGGCCCATGGGAGAAACGCTGACCGACCGGCTTCGGCTTCCGGACGGATCTGTCAACCTTCGCGACTTCGATCCGAAGGCAAAGCCAGGCTTCGACGGCGACAAGGAGGACGGGAAGTCAGCACTGGCTGAACTCGGCCCTGTCGTGTCCGACCTGCAGGAGCGCCTGTACGCCGAAGCCCATGCCGGTGGTACGCGTCGGGTGCTGTTGGTTCTGCAGGGGATGGACACGTCCGGCAAGGGCGGCGTGATCCGCCACTGTGTTGGGCTGCTCGACCCGCAGGGGGTGCAGCTCACGTCGTTCAAGGCGCCCACGAGGGCGGAGCGCACACACGACTTCCTCTGGCGGGTGGAGAGGCGGGTTCCCGCACCCGGCATCGTCGGCATCTTCGACCGCAGCCATTACGAGGACGTGCTCATCGCGAGGGTGCACGAGCTGTTCACCAAACAGGAGATCCGGCGGCGGTACACGGCCATCAACGCCTTCGAACGCGAGTTGACGCAAGCCGACACGACCATCGTCAAGTGCTTCCTGCACATTTCGAAGAAGGAACAGGGCGCGCGGTTGCTCGAGCGGCTCGAAGACCCGACGAAGCGTTGGAAG
>JAWWPH010000140.1:0-9971 GCA_033850875.1 Nocardioidaceae bacterium
TATACCGCAAACAAAATCTAAAGCACAATCCAAAATAAGCGCCCTGTCTATTGCACAAAAGCGCCCGGTCGAGGGGACACCTGCGCCCGCTCGAAGGTACATCTGCGCCCGGTCGGCGGGGGTCGGGTAGCGTGCCGGGCGTGACCGGGATCGTCGTGCGGACCATCTCCGCGACCGAGCATCTCGGCTTCATCGACTCCCTCTCCAGCGCCAGCTTCCTGCAGACACCGGCCTGGGGAGCGGTCAAGACCGAGTGGCGCGCCGAGTCCATCGGCTGGTTCGACGGCTCTCGGCTCGTCGGCGCCGGACTGGTCCTGTACCGCCAGCTCCCCCGACTGCGACGGTTCCTGGCGTACCTTCCGGAGGGCCCGCTCCTCGACTGGGACGGACCCGGGCTCGACGCGGCCCTCACGGCGATGTCAGCGCACCTGGCCGACGCCGGCGCCTTCGGTGTACGGATGGGCCCTCCTGTCAAGGTGCGCTCCTGGCACGCCGAGACGGTCAAGGCGGCGATCGCCGACGCGGCGACCACCCGGCTCGCCGATGTGCCTGCGGACCGTACCTTCCCCGGAGGCGCCGCCGTCGAAGCGGTCCTGTCGCGTGCCGGCTGGCGCCGTCAGCGCACGGACGACGGGTTCGGGACCGGCCAGCCGCCCTTCGTCTTCCAGCTGCCGCTGGCCGGGCGTAGCGCCGACGAGGTCCTCGCCGGCATGAACCAGCTCTGGCGCCGCAACATCAAGAAGGCGGCGAAGGCAGGGGTCGCGGTGACGCAGGGCGGCGCCGGCGACCTCCCCGACTTCCATCGGCTCTACAGCGAGACGGCTCGCCGCGACGGCTTCACGCCGCGGCCGCTCGGATACTTCGAGCAGATGTTCGCGGCGCTCCGGTCGGAGGACCCCGACCGCATCCGGCTGTACCTCGCCAGGCACGAGGACGACCTCGTCGCCGCCACCACCTGGGTACGGGTGGGCACCCACACCTGGTACTCGTACGGCGCGTCGTCCACGACCAAGCGCGAGGTCCGCGGGTCCAACGCGATCCAGTGGCAGATGATCACCGACGCCCTCGACACCTCGGCCGACGTGTACGACCTGCGCGGCATCACCGACACCGTCGACGCCGGCGACCCCCACATCGGCCTCGTGCAGTTCAAGGTCGGCACGGGCGGTGAGGTGGTCGAGTACCTCGGCGAGTGGGACCTTCCGCTCAACCGCCTCCTCTACAAGGCCTTCGACGTCTACCTGAGCAGGCGCTCGCGAGCATGACCCTCACCCTGTACGTCGACGGCCCCAGGTGGCGGTCGCACCTCACCCGCACAGCCGCCGAGACTCCCGGGCTGGTCCCGGTCGCCAAGGGAAACGGATACGGCTTCGGCGTGCCCAGGCTCGCCCGGCGGGCCGAGTGGCTGGGCGCCGACACGGTCGCCGTCGGGACGTACGACGAGGTCGCCGACGTCGACCGTCGTTTCTCCGGAACCGTGCTGGTGATGCAGCCGTGGCGCCCCTTCGGGCACGACGACGCGTCCACCGACCCCCGCCTCATCCACACCGTCGGACGGTTGGAGGACCTCGCCGCGCTCGGACGGCGCGCCGACCGCCCCCGCGTCGTACTGGAGGCGCTCACCTCGATGCGCCGGCACGGCCTGGTCGCCGCCGACCTCGCCACCGCACGTATCTCGGCCCGCGGAGTCCGGGTGG
This sequence comes from Nocardioidaceae bacterium, assembly GCA_033850875.1. Lineage (GTDB taxonomy): Bacteria > Actinomycetota > Actinomycetes > Propionibacteriales > Nocardioidaceae > DASQEH01. Next base: position 1,698 of record JAWWPH010000140.1, read on the forward strand.
AGGGACATGCCCTGCACCTCCCGATCGGCGGCAGCGGCCACCTGGCGGAGGTCGAACGCTGGCTCGCCGCGGCACCGGCCGACCGCTGGTACGTCAGCCACCTGGCGCCCGGCGAGCTGACCGAGCTGCGGCGGCGCCACCCGGAGGTGGAGGTCCGCCCGCGCGTCGGTACCGCCCTGTGGCTGGGCGAGCGAGCCGCGTTGGCGCCGAAGGCGACGGTCCTCGACGTCCACCCGGTACGCCGCGGCGACCGGGTCGGGTACCGGCAGCGACGGATCCTGCGCGCGGGCTGGCTCCTCGTCGTGTCCGGCGGAACCTCCCACGGCATCGGGCTCGAGGCGCCGACAGCGGCGACGTCGGCTCGCCAACGTGCTGTGTCGATCGCCCGGGGCGGTCTCGACGCCGCCGGGCGGGCCTTGTCCCCCTTCGTGGTCGGCGGACGCCAGCGCTGGTTCGTCGAACCGCCGCACATGCAGGTCAGCATGGTCTTCCTGCCCGCCGACGCGACCCCACCGTCGCTCGGAGACGAGGTCGACGTACGGGTACGGCACACCATCACCACATTCGACCGGGTGGTGACGAGCTGACCGCTCGCGAGCGGCGGGCTCAGGAGTAGAGCGGGTCCCGCTCGGGTGGGCCCCCTGGCCCCGACAACAGCGCGGGCGAGGAGCCGTCGGCGCCGTCGGACACGCCCAGCTCGTCCGCAGCGTCCGCCTCCTCGTCGTACTCGGGCCAGGGCCTGCCACCGGCGGCGCTGTCGATGCCCTCGTCGAGGACGCCCCCGACCGGGTCGTCGGAGAGCCCGTCGGCGCGGACCGGGTCGTACCACGGCAGGTAGATGTCCCGAACGACCAGCGCCGCCAGGTACAGCTCGCCGCCGACGCGCAGCATCACCGCCAATCCGTAGGGCCAGTCGTAGTGGTCGGGATCGACGAAGAAGTTCGCGATGTGCATCCAGATCGCGAAGAAGTAGAAGATCTCGCACGCCTGCCAGATCATCAGGTCCCGCCAGCGCGGGCGGGCGAGCGCCGCCAGCGGGAGCAGCCAGAGCACGTACTGCGGTGAGTACACCTTGTTCACGAAGAGGAAGGCCACGACCACGAGCAGCATGAGCTGCGGCAGCCGCGGCCGACGGGGGGCCAGCAGCCCCAGGGCCGCGATCGCGAGACACGAGCCGCCGAAGACCAGCCAGGTCGTGACGTTGATCGTGTGCGGGCTCGCGAAGTGCCCGCTGTAGTTCGCCCAGACGAGCCAGAGCGAGCCGTAGTCGGGGCCACGCGAGGCGTTGAACTTCCAGAACCACAAGAAGGCGTGGGGAGACCACACGTAGATCGGCACGTCGACGACCAGCCAGGCGGCCGCGGCGGCGAGAGCGGTCCGTTTCATGGCGTCGAGCTTGCGCTCGCGCCAGCACAGCACGAGCAGCGGACCGAGCAGGAAGAGCTGGTACAGCTTGGTCGCGGCGCCGAGTCCGATGAACACGCCTGTCAGCACCGGGCGGCGCGTCGACCAGGCCCAGAACATGGCCGCAACCCACCCGAAGGCGACCAGGTCCCAGTTGATGGTCGCCGCGAGCGCGAGGCTCGGCGATGCAGCCACGAACATCGCATCCCAGGGCCGCCGAGGCTGTGCCCGGACCAGCAGGGCGAGGCCGATCAGCAGCACGAGGAAGAAGCCGACCGCGTTGACGCTCCAGAACACGGCACTGTCGTGCTGGACGCCGGCGATACTTCCCACCGACGAGTGCGGCAGGTCGGCGAGGTCAGGGGACGTGCCCAGAGCGTGCGTGACCAACGCCGCGGCGCCCATCCAGGCTCCGGTGAGCACGGGGTACTCGATGGTCAGCGCGTCCTCGGCCTTCGCCGTGACCGGCTGCTTGACGAAGGGCAGGTCGGAGGGGGGCTCGTACGGCACGAAGCCCTCGGCGAGGCCGCGGTCGACGTACAGGTAGGGGATGTCGGTGTAGCACAGGTGCGAGAAGGCCTTCGGGTACGCCACGTCGGACCAGCTCTCGACCACGCACGACGACTTCTGTACGACCCCGAGGCCGAACACCACCGTCGCCACGGCGAGCACGACCCGCAGCGGAGTCCACCAACTGGCTCCCGTCCGGGCGTGCCGACCGAGCGGCCCGCCGACCGCCACCGAAGCGACGCGGGCGATGGGGTCGCTTCGGGTGGGAGACACCACCTCACCGGTCGTACGGCCCGAACCGAGGAGATTCACGCGGCCTATGGTGCCTCATGCCCCCGGCGATGCCCGGAGTCGACGCGGTGCGCCACGCTCCCTGCCGCCGGCCGGGACCAGCGCCGCTACGTGGGCGGCGCGCCGCTCGACGGGTGCGGGCTGCTCGGTGGCGGCTGCGAGCTCGGCGGCCGTGACGTCGTGGGCGGCGCCGACGTGCTGGGAGGGGCCGACGTCGTGGGCGGCGCCGACGTGCTGGGAGGGGCGGACGTCGTGGGCGGAATGGACGTCGTAGGAGGAGCCGAGGTGGTCCGACGGGTCGTGGTCGGCGCAGGTGGCGCGGTCGACGTGGGCGGCACGTACGTCGGGCTGACACCGCCCAGCGTCGCGGGAAGCGGGAAGTCGACGACAGGTCGTCCCTTCAGGGCCTGCGTCATGTAGGCGGTCCACGTCTCGGTCGGGTAGTCCTGCCCGAAGTACGTGTCCAGGTAGCCGTTGAGCGCCTGGTTGCCGTTGCCCCGCACGTACATCACGGCCGTGGACAGCTGTGGCGTGTACCCGACGAACCACGACGACGACACGTCCCCGCGAGCGTTCGTCGCGGTACCCGTCTTCCCGGCTGCGGGCCGCTGCAGCGCCTGGGCGCGGAAGCCCGTTCCCGCCTTGACCACCTGTTGCAGTGCGTAGGTGACGTTGCTGGTGATCGCCTGGCTGTACGCCCGGGTGGTGTGAGTGAGGTGTTCGTACTGGACCCCGCTCGCGTCGCTGACCTTCGCGATGGCGTACCACGGTGCGTGCTCGCCTCCCGCCGCGAACGTCGCGTACCCGTCGGCCATCTCGATCGGGGACACGGTGGCGCTGCCGAGCGACACCCCGATGTTGGGCTTGAGTCCCGGCGCGGTGCGGGGGATGCCGGCGGCCACGGCGGAGTCGATGATCGCGCTGGGACCGTCGTGCATGTGCAGGGTCATGTCGACGTAGGCGGTGTTGATCGACTCCTCGGTGGCGGTCACCAGGTTGACCGAGCCGTACGAGGTTCCGGAGCCGCTGCCCTCGTTCTCGACCGTCGTCCCGTCGGGCAAGGTGATGGGGGAGTTGCCGTCGAAGTAGTCCCGCAGGCCGATGCCCTGCTGCAGGGCCGCCGCCAGGGCGTAAGGCTTGAACGACGAGCCCGGCGACCCGCCCGCGACAGCCCAGTCGATCTGGCTCTGCAGGTAGTTCTTGCCGCCGATCATGGCCCGCAGCGCACCGGTCCCGGGCTCGACCGACGCGAGGGCCACGTGCAGCTGCGGCTTGTCACGGGGCCGGATCTGCCGGATGGCCCGCTCGGCTGCGTGCTCCTTGTTCCAGTCAAAGGTCGTGATGACCTTCAGCCCGCCGCCCTCGATCTGCTCGTTGGTGAAGTGCAGCGACTGCAGCTGCTGCTTGACGAGGGTCATCAGGTAGCCCTTCTGGCCGCCGTAGCGGTTGACCTGCTCGACCTTCGGGAACCTGGGGAGGTGCTGCTCGACCTCGGCGGCACGGCTCGGGTCCACGACCCCCATGGACACCATGCCCTCGATCACGTACTGGTAGCGGGCGAGCAGAGCGGCGGCGGAGGCTCGGCCGTTGGCCGGGTCGAGGTATCCCGGCGAGTTGAGCACGGCGGCCAGCACCGCCGACTGGGGCAACGTGAGGTCCTTGGCGTCCTCGGCGAAGTACGCCTGGGCGGCCGCCTGGACCCCGTACGCCCCGCGACCGAAGTAGATGGTGTTGAGGTAGTCGGCGAGGATCTGGCTCTTGGTCAGCCGGTTCTGCAGCTTGACGGCGAGGAAAGCCTCCCGGATCTTCCGGGTCCAGGTGCGCTCCTGCGACAGGTACAGGACCTTGACGTACTGCTGGGTGATCGTCGACGCGCCCTGCTCGGTACCGCTCGATCGCAGGTTGTGCCAGGCGGCGCGGAGGATTCCCTTGATGTCGATGCCTGAGTTGGTCCTGAACGTCCTGTCCTCGGCGGAGATGACGGCGTTGCGCAGCGACTTCGGCATCTGCTTCAGCGGGATGCTCTGCCTGTTCTGCAGGGCGAACTGCCCGATCACGTGCTTGCCGTCGGAGTAGTACACGGTCGTCGTCTGGGCCTGGAAGTCCCGGTTGGGGGTCGGGATGTCGATGCGCCGGTACGTCACGTACACGGCGACCGCGACCAGCAGGCAGAACACGAGCCCCACGATCGTGCCCCACTTGAACGCCTTCCAGGCCAGGTAGCGGGCGCGGGCCCAGCCGTGCAGGTCGCGCATCCGAGGGCGCGGTCGGCGCGGTCGTCCGCCCGTCGTGGCGGACCCGCCGCGCGCGCTGCCCCCCGGGCGTCCCTGCTGAGGGCGGCCCGGGCGACCCCCTGGCGTGTTCTGCGAGTCGCTCATGTCGTGTCGAGCGGTCAGTCGTCGTCTTCGACGGTGCGCTGCCGACGCGGCGGTTTTCGGGGGGTGCCGTCGCCGACGACGTAGGACTCGACGAGGTGGTTCCAGCCGCACGACCGGCAGACCTCGAGGACGTACACGCGGATCTCCCCGTGCTCGTGGGCCATCGCCTCGATCTCGGCGCGCGACTTGATGCGGCCCGAGAACTGGCCGAGCTCGTCGCCGAAGACGTACGACAGCAGTCGCAGCTCCGGCTTGCGGCAGACGGGACAGGGGCTCGGTGCCGGCTCACCGTGGTGCTTCGCGGCACGCAGGGTGTACGGGTCGGCGTCGCAGACGTCGTCCATCGACGTCGCACCGCCCCTGAACAGGGTGGACAGGGTCGCCCGCCTCTGCAGGGAGTAGTCGATGACATAGCGCTGTGACCACATGATGGGTTCGAGCGTACGGCGAAGTTCAACCCGCAGGAAAACCGCGGACCGCCGCGGTGACGAAGATCGCCCCGGCGGTGACGCCCGCTGCGGCGAGTCGATGTATCGAATCGATACATACAGGTGATACGTTTGACCGATAGGTGGGTATCGGCGACGGCAGCGTCTCCGAACCCGAAGCCCGTACGGAGGCGTTGACGTGACCAGACGGGGAGACGCGCTCGAGCTCGCCGTCCTCGGCCTGCTGCATGAGTCCCCGATGCACGGCTACGAGCTGCGCAAACGGGTGACCGGGCTGCTCGGCTGGGGCCGCGTGCTCTCGTACGGCTCGCTGTACCCACGCCTCAAGCAGCTGCTTCGTGACGGTCTCATCGTGGAGGAGTCGGCCGGCGACGAGCGGCCGAGTCTCGGCGGTCGGCGCGGCAAGATCGTGTACAAGCTGACGGCCGACGGCAAGGAGAGATTCGGCATCCTGGTGTCGTCGACCGGGCCGAGTGCGTGGGACGACGACAACTTCGGGGTGCACTTCGCGTTCTTCGGCTCCGCCACGACCGAGACCCGGCTGCGGATCCTCGAAGGTCGCAGAAGTCGGCTCGAGGAGCGTCTCGACACCCTCCGTACCACGCTGGCCCGCTCCCGTGAGCGCATGGACTCCTACACGCTGCAGCTCCAGCGCTACGGCCTCGACTCCGTGGAGCGCGAGGTGCGCTGGCTCAGCGAGCTGATCGAGACCGAGCGGGTCGCACGGACGCCGAGGCGCCCCGATGACGCACCGGGAGGCGATCCTCCCCCCGCTGACGCAGTACCAGGCACCACCACCCCCTGAGTCGACGGACCTGCGTCGACCGCACGGATACACACATCACAGAAGGAGGACCGCATGGGTTCGGTTCGGGTAGCTCTCATCGGCGTCGGCAACTGCGCGACGTCACTCATCCAAGGCGTTCACTACTACAAGGACGCGGACCCGTCGGCAGCGGTGCCAGGCCTGATGCACGTGAAGTTCGGTGACTACCACGTCAGCGACATCGAGTTCGTGGCCGCTTTCGACGTCGACGCCAAGAAGGTGGGCTTCGACCTGTCGGAGGCGACGAACGCCAGCGAGAACAACACCATCAAGATCGCCGACGTGCCGCCGCTCGGTATCACCGTGCAGCGCGGCCCGACCCTCGACGGACTCGGCCGCTACTACCTCGAGACCATCGAGCAGAGTGACGCTGAGCCGGTCGACGTGGTGAAGGTCCTGCGTGACTCCCGGGCCGACGTGCTCGTGTCGTACCTGCCGGTCGGATCCGAGGAGGCCGACAAGTTCTATGCGCAGTGCGCGATCGACGCGGGTGTCGCCTTCGTCAACGCCCTTCCCGTGTTCATCGCGTCCGACCCCGTCTGGGCGAAGAAGTTCGAGGACGCCGGAGTGCCGATCGTCGGTGACGACATCAAGTCGCAGGTGGGCGCCACGATCACCCACCGGGTGATGGCGAAGCTGTTCGAGGACCGCGGCGTCGTCCTCGACCGTACGTACCAGCTCAACATCGGCGGCAACATGGACTTCAAGAACATGCTCGAGCGCGACCGGCTGCAGTCCAAGAAGGTGTCCAAGACCCAGTCGGTGACCTCCAACATCGACCACGACCTCGGCGCCCGCAACGTCCACATCGGCCCGTCCGACTACGTTGCCTGGCTCGACGACCGCAAGTGGGCGTACGTACGGATGGAGGCCCGCGCCTTCGGCAACGTGCCGCTCAACCTGGAGTACAAGCTCGAGGTCTGGGACTCCCCCAACTCGGCGGGGATCATCATCGACGCCATCCGGGCGGCGAAGATCGCCAAAGACCGCGGTATCGGTGGGCCCTTGCTGGCGGCGTCGTCGTACCTGATGAAGTCCCCGCCGGTCCAGCGTCCCGATGACCTGGGACGCGAGTCGGTCGAGGCGTTCATCCGCGGCGACGTCGACCGCTGAGCCGTCCGGCGCGGCCGCTCTCAGGCGGTCGCGTCAGGTGGCCGCGTCAGGAGCGTGTCGGCTGACCAGCCCGACCAGGTTGGCCTCGCTGTCGCGGACGAAGGCCATCCACTCCTCGGTGCCGGCAGGCCCGAGCGTGCTGTCGTCGTGGCGGAAGATGACGTGCGGCTCCGTGTCGACGGCCGTGCCCTTGTCACGTAGCAGGCCGACCGCTGTGCGCACGTCGGCCACCCCCAGGTAGAGCAACGCCGAGGGAGCGGCCCGGTCGAGGAGCAGGCGTACGCCGTCGAGGTCGAAGAGCACCAGCCCGGGAGGGTCGAAGACCGCAGTCGGCGCCCGGCCCAGCAGGTCGGTGTAGAAGGCCGTAGCCCGATCGAGGTCGTCGGCTCGTTGCGCGACTTGGATCAGTCTCATCAGATCTCCTATAGCATCCCTACATATGTGTAGGGATGCTATACATGGGTTATGCCTGATGACAACGGGCCGCCTCCAAGCACCGCCGCCCAGCTCAACTCGGGCGCCATCCATCTGCTGCGCGGTCTGCGGCGCGTCGACGAGGCAGCGGGCCTGACGCCGGCGCGCTTGAGCGCATTGTCCGTCCTGGTCTTCGGTGGGCCATGCACCCTCGGCCGGCTCGCGGAGATCGAGGATGTCGCCGGCCCGACGATGACACGCATCGTCGACGGCCTGAGCCACCTCGGCCTCGCCGAGCGCTCGACGCATCCGCTCAGCGGGCGAGCAGTGCTCATCTCGGCCACCCCGTCCGGCGCCGCGCTCATGCATGCCGCGGCGGAGCGCCGACACTGCGCGATCGTGGCGGCGATGTCGCGGCTGTCGGCGCGTGACCGCGCGGCCCTCGACCGCGCCGCGCCGGCCCTGGTGCGCCTCGCTGACGTACTGCGTGAGCGGGAGGCCCCGGCCGTCGCCCGGCGGCGGCCCCGCCGGTGACGAGCAGCGCCGTTGAGCTTCGCAGGCTGCTGGCGGGCAGGCGGTTCCGCCAGCTGTTCGCGGTACGGGTCACCAGCCAGTTCGCCGACGGCGTGTTCCAGGTCGCCCTCGCCTCGTACGCGCTGTTCTCACCCGAGCGCCAGCCCGACGCAGGCGGCATCGCCGTAGCGCTGGCTGCCGTGCTACTGCCCTTCAGCCTGCTGGGGCCGTTCGTCGGGATCTTCCTCGACCGGTGGAACCGCCGGCAGATCCTGGTCGTCTCCAATCTCGTCAGGGCGGCCCCGGTGCTCGCGAGCGCAGCCGTCATCTCGACCGGTCGCCACGCCGCCGCGCTCGTGGTGCTGGTGGTCACGGC
>JAWWPH010000207.1:0-3340 GCA_033850875.1 Nocardioidaceae bacterium
CCTCGGCGTGTTCATCGGGTGCTCGCGACCGTCGGTCCAGACGACCCGGGACGCGACCAGCGCCGGCACGGGAGGGCCGTAGTCGCACCGGGCGGTCAGCAGCGCAGCGAGTGCCGTCGGCTCGGGCATGGTGTCGTCGTCCATCAGCCAGACCGCGTCACATCCAGTCCGAAGGGCGCGGTCGAGCCCGACCGCGAAGCCGCCCGCGCCGCCGAGGTTGGTGACGGTCGAGACGACGTCGAGCGACGCGAAGTCGCGCCGGAGCAGCTCTGCGGTGCCGTCGTCGGAGGCATTGTCGACGACGATCGTCTGCTCGGGGGGATCGGTCTGGCGCTGGATCGCGCGCAGTGACTCGGCGAGGAGCTCTCGGCGGTTCCACGTCACGACGACGGCGACGACACGCTCGCGCTGTGACACGTCGGCCGTCTCCTTTGCCTCAGCTGAGCCGCCCGATCGGCCAGTTCTCATCGTAGGGCGTGCCGGGCGGCGTCGGCTGGGGCGGACGGGCGGCCGGCGCAGACGTCAGCAGGACCCGGCCAGGTCTGTCGTGTCGTTGGCGTTGTGGCGCTTCGTGCCGGCGTGCGGACGATGTGTGGCGCCGGAGTCACGTGCCTCGGCCTTGGCGATCGCTGTCTTGGTCATGGAGCGGATCAGGGCCCAGTTCGGGTTGCCGGTGTCGATCTTCGGCGGCACGAAGGAGACGCTCGTCACGGGCAGCTTGCGGGTCTTCAGCGCCAGCCCCGCGAACGTACTCAGCTGACTCGCCGGGATCGACGTGGAGATGACCTGCTTGCCGGCCTTGGCGATGTCGCCGAAGTTCGCGATGACCCTGCTCGGGTTGAGCTGGTGGAGCATCGCGTTCATCAGGCACTTCTGGCGCGCCATCCGGGAGTAGTCGTCCGTGGTGGCGCGGCTGCGTGCGTACCAGAGGGCCTGGAAGCCGTCCAAGTGCCGCTTCCCCGCGGGGATCCAGCCCGTGATGCGCCCGACGCTCCCGATGGGTACCCGGTCGGCGAGCTTCAGCGTGACGCCTCCGACCGCGTCGACGAGGTCCTGGAAGCCCTTCAGGTCGATGAGCACGTAGTAGTTGATGTGCAGACCCGTGATCGCCTCGACGGCCTGCGTGGTGGCGGTGACGCCGGGGTCCTTGGAGTGCGGGAAGAGGCTGCTGTGCTCGGTGGCCCAGGTGTTCACGCCGTTCAGATAGCAGCCGGAGCAGCCGAAGCCGTGCGGGAAGTGCCGGTCCATCACGGAGCCGGGAGGGAACGGGACGTCCTCGAGGTTGCGGGGGAGCCCGAGGAGTACGGTCCGGCCGGTCTGCTCGTCGACGCTCGCCACGGTGATGCTGTCCGGCCGGAGGCCGACCCGGCGCGGTCCTGCGTCGCCGCCGAGCAGCAAGATGTTGTACCGGCCGTGCTCGGCCTGCGACGTGACACCGTCGCCGAAGACCGTGGCGATGAAGTCGCGCTGAACGGCCACGAGGTGGCTCGCGAAGAGAAGCGCCCCCGTCACGGCGAAGCACGCGACCCCGTTGAGGCCGGTCAGCATCAGGCGTTGCTTGCGCGCGAGGCCGAGCGGGTCCGCGATCCGCCAGGCGTCGACGAGGAGGTACGCCCAGGCGAGGGCGTACGCGATCAGGGCGAAGCGCAGCAGGCGGAGCACCCACAGGTTGGTGAAGACCGAGATCAGCTCCGTCGGCCGCCAGAGGCCGACGAGCACCACCAGCACGACGAGCCCGAGCGCCGAGGCAAATGCGGCGAGGGCGAAGCGGCCGACGCGCTTGTCGCCGGCGGCGAGCTGGGCGCTGCCGGGCGCCACCAGGGTCATCCCCATCAGCACCAGGGCACGCCGGAGCCGGACTCGGCCCGCTGCAGCTGTGGCCCCGGACGCGGTGATGGCCCCCAGGTGGAGGTTGCTCGGACGTGAGGGCACGCGCCCCAGTATCACCAGTCACAGCGGCCCCACCGGGTTCGACCCGCCGTTGCGCACGCCCGGAGTTGCGGCGCGAAGGTAGCGTGAGGCGCATGGGCGAGCAGCAGGAGCCGCGGGACCCGGCCTACGAGTGGCTGTACTCCGCTCGGCGGAACCGGTCCGGGCCTGCCGACGACGAGACCCGCCCGATACGCAAGCAACCGGCGCGGCCACCGTCGGCCGGGTCACCGCAGCCGCCTCGATCGGGGCAGCCGGCTGGATCGGCGCGGCCGGTCGACGCCACGCAGGTCCTCGGGGTCCAGCCGCGCCCGACCCGCCCGGCCGGCGCGGCGCCCGCGGGGTCCCCGGACTCCTTCGGTGGGACCTTCCCCACGCCGCCGCCCGGCGCACAGCCGAAGTTCGCCACGCCGACGCAGACGTATCCGGCGACGCCGCCGCCTCACCCGCCTCTCGGGGCGACCGCTCCCGCGCAGCAGCGTCCGCGCCGCAAGCGGCGCAACTGGTGGCTTCGGGGCATCCTGCTCCTGCTCCTGCTCTGGTTGATCTTCCTGCTGGCCGTCCCGATCTGGACCTGGCAGCACATCAACAAGGTGGACGCAGAACCCGACGGCGCCAGGCCGGCCTCCACACCCGGGACGACGTACCTGCTCGTCGGGTCCGACAGCCGGGCCGGGCTGACCAAGCAGCAGCGGGGAGACCTCGGTACCGGCCAGGCGGCCGGGCAGCGTACCGACACCATCGTGTTGCTCCACGTGCCCGACGGCGGCGGGCCGAACCTGCTGCTGTCGGTGCCCCGCGACTCCTACGTCGACATCCCCGGTCACGGCATGAGCAAGATCAACGCGGCGTACGCGCTCGGCGGCCCCAAGCTCCTGGTCAGGACGATCGAGCACGACACCGGCGTCCGCGTGGACGACTACGTCGAGGTGGGCTTCGCGGGGTTCGTCGACGTCGTCGACGCCGTCGGCGGGATCCAGGTGTGCCCGACGCAGTCGATCTCCGACCCGAAGGCCGGCCACCTGAAGATGTCGAAGGGATGCCAGGAGGTGGACGGGCACACGGCGCTCGACTACAGCCGCTCGCGGGCGTTCGCCCTCGGCGACATCACCCGGGCGCTGCACCAGCGGGAGGTCATCAGCGCGGTCGGCAAGAAAGCGGCCTCGTGGCAGACCGTCGTGCTCCCGTGGCGCTACCTCGCCGTCAACCGGGCCGCCGCCGACAGCCTGACGATCGGCGACAACGTCGGACCGTTCGACCTCGCACGCTTCGCCTGGGCCATGGCGCACTCGAGCGGTTCGAACGCCAAGCGCTGCGTCGTCCCGTACTCCAGCCTCGGCGCCGCGACCGCCGCGGGCTCGGCGGTGATCTGGGACGTACCGAAGTCGAAGGCCCTCTTCTCGGCCATCCG
>JAWWPH010000249.1:0-3959 GCA_033850875.1 Nocardioidaceae bacterium
CGACTATCCATGGCGGCTCACCTGTCCTCCTGTGTGCGATAGACAGATTATCTGTCTAATCTGGCGCGGTGACTACAAACCGTCAAGAGCCGAACCTTGGGATCCTGCTCTTCGTCGCCTACCGAGCACTCGAGCGGCGGGCTCACGACGCGCTGGTCGCGGCCGACATCACCGACATCACTCTGGCGCAGGCCCGTATCGCGGCCCGGATCGGTCCGCACGGCACCCGCGTCTCCGAACTGGCGGAGCAGGCCCGCGTCACCAAGCAGAGCGCCGGCTTCCTCGTCGAACAGCTCGAAGCGACCGGCTACGTCGAGCGGGTGCCGGACCCCGCCGATCGCCGCGCCCGGCTCGTACGATTGACCACGCGCGCAGACAAGGTCGTCAAGACCGCGAACAGCGAGGTTGATCGGGTCCTGGCCGAATGGGCCGAGCACGTCGGGCCGGACCGGCTCCGGCAGGTGTACGAGACACTCCTGGACCTGCGCGAGATCACCGACCCATGGCGCTGAGCCAGCGACCCGGCGCTCGCCTGAGCATAGGCATGGACCGGTGCCCCGACTGCCGGCCGCGCACGACAGGATGCGACATACCACCGCGATTCCTGCACGCAATGTACTGGGTACAAGGCGGAGCCTTGTGGCCCGCTTGCTCAGCCCGCTGCGAACCTGAGGGAGTCGATCAGCGACTGGTTCCTCTCCAGGGCGTGGTCGCTGTGACCGAAGGTCCACGACCAGACCACCGTCGGGCCGGCGCCTGGGACGTCGACAAATGTGTACCGCGCGATCATCGACCCCCAGGCACCGAGCACGGTCGACGCGGCGTCAGGCATCATCAGCACCGGCATGCAACGAATCGTCAGCTGGTTGCAGTCGGCTACGCCCAGGCGTCCAGGTGCGCGAAGCTGCACCTGGACCGTCCACGCGGGCAGTCGGCCCAGGGGGGTCCTCTGAACGCTGCCGGACCGTAGGAACGGTCGCCGCGAGACCCACTCGGCAAGCGCGCGTGCATGTGTCGGCGCAGTGGGATCGACGTCCGCAAGGTGATCGGCCTTCGTTGCCCGGACGCCCTCCGCAACCGTGACGCCCGCCGGTTGTGCCGTGTCCTTGCGGTGGGACTCTGCAAGGACAAGCTGCCCCCTTCCCGCTTCGGTCACGAAGTGCAGATCCCTGGAGAACGGCGGCTTGACGATCCACGTGGCGGGCACCGGCAGCGACATGGTGATCCTCGACCCGCCGCCACAATGGAAGAAGGGCTGCTCGCAGGTGCCCTCGACACGGGCGGACGCCGCCGGCGGCTCCCGGGCCGGTCTGGCGGCGACGTCATCGACCCGGCTCAACGCGGTCCCGATCCCGCCCGCCGCCGCCGCGAGGACGACGCCCGCCGCTATGACGCGCATCCGCGCCCGCCGATGGATGGTGACGAGCAGCCGCTGATACGACTCGGAGACGCCGGGTTCGTCGACGTGGGCGCTTCGGAGAGTCGCACCCGCGGTGCGGGCTCGCTGATCGATGGTCATTGCCACTCCTCGTCGTCCGGAGCCAACCTGGCGGCAAGCGTTCGCCGCGCCTTGAAAAGCTGCGCCTTGACCGACCCCTCGGCGCATCCGAGCGCCGCAGCCACGTCGGCGACGCTCATGTCGAGGGCGTAGTGCAGGCCGACGACCTGCGCCTGCCGGCGCGGCAGTCGGCGCACCTCTCGCCAGAACTCTTCGTCCGCGTCGCCCTCCGCCTGATGAAAGGCGGGGCGAGCGCGCAGGCGGGCTATCGCACGTGCCTCGGCCAGTCGGCGTCGAACAGCCGACACTGCCGTGTGGGCGCACACGCCGCGCACCCATCCGCTTGCGGAGTCGAAGTTCTGCACCTCGTCCCATCGCCGGAATGCGACGATCATGGCCTCCTGGGCGAGGTCGAACGCGAGCGCTTGGCCAGCCAGTCCGTGGGCTAGCACAACAAGCCGCGGGAACTCCCGGCGGTAGAAGGCATCGAAAGGCTCGCCGACAGCGATCTGACCGTCGGCGGGCTCACCGACGCCGACGCTGTCGCCGCCTCCGACGTCGATCAGGCGCAGTGGGTCCGGCTGCGTGGTCGCCCGTCGCCTCGCCATACCCCATAGTCGCGTGGGGTGTCGCGTCAGGTTTACCTGGACGCTGGGAATGCCCGCGGTCCGGGGGTGTCATGCGCCGCGGGCGAAGCCACCGGTTTGTGTCAACACATCCCTGGGTCAGGACTGTGCCGTATTGCACCCCCACCCCGCGTGCCGGCTGAGGTCGGTGCGCAAGGCCATCAGTTCACGGTCGGTGAGGCGTGCCTGGGTGCTGCGCTTGCGAAGCGCGCGGAGCGTCAGGCGGGCCTTGGCCATGCGGCTGGCCGACGTTTTGACGAGGCCCGACATGGTGCCCCCTTAGGTGGGCGGAGCGAGGCGTCTCGCTCCTTTGGACTGTACTCCTTTTCGCACCATCGCATCGGGCACTCCGGGCGCCCCGATGAGAGTCGGCCGGCCTCGTTGGAATGGGCTGACCGAGGACGGCCCCCCTGACGCTAGGCACCTCGGATACGAGTCACTTCGCGACATGAGGTGGTTCAGGTCTACGCGGTCGCTTCCTGGGCACGGTGTCGCGGTGAGCAACACGTCCGACAGCGAGCGGCCGCTCGTGGTAACGCTGCGACTCGATCGCCCGGCACGGGAGCGCTTCGAGGCCGAGCGGACCGCTTTGTTTCCCGGGGGGCGGACAGCGGTAGGGGCGCACGTGACGTTGTTCCACGCGCTTCCCGGCTACCTCCGTCAAGAGGTCGAGGCGGAGCTCGGCCGACTGGCCGGATCGCTGCCGTTGCCCGTCGAGATCGCCGGGGTGGTAGCGCTCGGAAGAGGCGTCGCGTACGGGCTTGCCGCACCGCAGGTACAGGTGATCCATCGCCGGTTGCAGGACCGGTGGCACACACACCTCACTCGCCAGGACGCGCAACCCCTCCGTCTGCATGTGACCGTACAGAACAAGGTCGAGCCTGACGTCGCGAAAGCCACGTTCGAGCGTCTGCGCGACTCCTTCCGGCCGGGTCGAACGCGAGCCGTCGGCTTGGAGCTGTGGCGCTACGACGGCGGACCGTGGATCCTGCTGCGACGGTGGGAGCCCGACTCAGCCGGCTGATGAGGCGCACAGCGCGGCCGCTCTCCCGCTCCTGACCCCCGCCGTGCAAATGGCGACCAGACCAGCAGCGGTCTTCCGGATCCGGGTGTCCGCGGCTCCCGACAATCTCACGTGCCGTGGTGCGAAGCAGGTGGAAGGCTTGGCCAGTGCGTCATGGGTACACCAACTCAACTCAGCTCGTCCCTCTGGGTGTCCGCAAGTCGTACGTAGGGCCGGACGCCCTCGCTCGCGCTGAGGCCGAGTTGACCGCGCTGACGCGACTCGCCCACCTGATGCCCGTTCCTGCTGTCGTCGCCGGTCACGCTGATGGGTCGATCGTCATGGAGTTCCGGTCGGGCGAGCATGGCCAGGACCTGATCGAGAAACGTCACGCTCACGAGGTCCTTGCGTCATGTGGCGCACTCCTGCGCAGGCTCCACGCCGTGGATCCTCGCCGGCTCTTACCGGGCCCGCATGCTTCGACGCATGTGGTGCTACACGGTGACTTCGGGCCGAACAACATCCTGTTCGACTCCAGCGACTACGCCGTCACCGCGCTGCTCGATTGGGAGTTCTGCACCATCGGCCCGGCCATCGGCGACATCGCTTGGTGCGAATGGATCGTGCGGATGCACCACCCCACCGAAAAGGAGTCGCTGACAGCATTCTTCGAGGCCTACGGCCAGCGTCCGTCGTGGGAAGCACGACAGCTTGCCATGATCGACCGTTGCCGTTGGCTCGAGGCGTTCGCACACCGTTGGGATGCCCACGGTGAACGGGAGCGCCAGTGGCGCCAGCGCATCAACGAAACAGCAGCGTGGACGGAGTAGCC
>JAWWPH010000284.1:0-6029 GCA_033850875.1 Nocardioidaceae bacterium
CGCTACGGGCCGCACCGCGACGAGCTGTACTTCGTCGCGGCTGGGCACCACCTGGCCTGGGGCTACCCGGACCAGCCATCACTGACGCCGCTCATCGCAGCTGTCGCCGACCACATCGCTCACGGCAACCTCGTCGTGCTGCGGCTGTCGAGCGCGCTGGTGGCCGGTGGGCTCGTCATCGTGGGCGCGCTGACGGCCCGCGAGCTCGGTGGGGCGCGCGCCGCGCAGGTGCTGACGTCCCTGGTCGTCGCGACCGGAGTCGTCACCCTGGTGATCGGGCACCTGCTGACCACCACCTCCCTCGACGTGCTCTTCTGGATGGTGGTGGTGCTGCTGGTGCTGCGCGCACTCGGGCGGGACGACCCCCGGTGGTGGCTCTGGGCCGGGGTGGTGGCGGGCGTCGGGTTCGAGAACAAGTCGCTGCTCGCCTTTCTGCTCTTCGCCGTGGCGGTCGGTGTCGTCGTCGAGCAATCGGCGCGACACCACCTGACCAGCCGCTGGCTCTGGGCAGGGGTGGTGGCCGCGCTGCTCCTGGCGTTGCCGAATGTCATCTGGGAGGCCGCGAACGGCTGGCCGCAGCTCGCCCTCTCCGCCGACATCAACGCCGAGTACCGGGTTGCGAGCGAACGGGTCTTCTATGTCATCCAGCAGCTCATCCTGTTCAGCCCGCTGGCAGGCGTGCTGTGGGTGTTCGGCCTCGTCCAGCTGTTCCGGAACGCCGCGCTGAGATGGGCTCGCCCGCTGGCCACCGCGTACGTCGTGCTGTTCGTCGTCTTCCTGGTCAGTGGCGGCAAGGGGTACTACCTCGCGGGGATCCTGCCCGCGCTGATCGCGGCCGGCTGCGTGGTCCTCGCGGAGCGCTGGGCGACGCGCCGGCTCGTGGTCGCCGGGGTCGCCCTGGCGCTCTTCGCAGCGGTCGCGTGGCCGGCCGCTCTGCCGTTGCTCCCGCCTGCCACCTTCTCGGACTCGGTGTACTCGAGCATCGGCGAGGACCAGCTGGAGACGATCGGGTGGCCGGCGTTCACGGCGACCATCCATCGGGTCCTCGACGCCCTGCCCGCCGCCCAGCGGCGTTCGGCCGTCGTCTTCACCCAGAACTACGGGGAGGCGGGAGCGCTCACCTTCTACGGCCTGCCGGCGCCCGTCTTCAGCGGCCACAACGGCTGGGGGTACTGGGGACCGCCGCCGGAGGGGGCCGCTCCGGTCATCGTCGTCGGCTACGACCGCCCGTCGTACGACTTCACCGGATGCCGGCGGGCCGGCAGGATCGACAACGGCCTCGGCGTGGACAACGAGGAGCAGGGCAACGTCGTCTGGGTGTGCGGCAGCCCGCGGGGAGGTTGGCAGCGCGCCTGGCCGCACCTCGAGCATCTGGACGGCTGACCACCAGCCTCGTGGGATCGTGGTCGGTTCAGCCGTACAGCTGCCGGTCGACCGTGGTACGGGCGACCAGGCGGCCGCTGTGCCATACGTGGGTCGGCGGGTCCTGCCGTCGCAGCACCTCGGCCCAGGTCGGGGCGGCGAAGAGCTGGAGATCCGCCCGGGCGCCACGCGCCACCCCGTACGCGCTGCCGAGCCGCCAGGAGCGAGCCGGTGCCGATGTCACTGCCGCGAGCACCACGTCGAGCTCGTAGGAGGCGGTCAGGTGCGCGGCGTGGGCGGAGAACAACGCGACCTCGAGCATGTCACCGCGCCCGAACGGTGTGAAGGCGTCGTTGACACAGTCCTGGCCGACCGCCACGTTGACACCGGCCGCCAGCAGCTCGCGGATGCGGGTTGTACCGCGGCGGACGAGGCCCCGATCGCCCCTGCCCTGCAACACCAGGTTGGTCATCGGGTTCGCCACCACGGTGATGCCGGCCTCGGCGACGCGGCGGATCACGTCGTCCGCGTAGTCGTCGTCCGCGGCCGCGAGCGATACGACGTGACCAGCGGTCACCCGGCCCTGCCAGCCTCGCCGCACCGTCTCGTCGGCGACCATCGCGAGAGTGCGCACCGCCCCGTCGTCGGTCTCGTCGACGTGCATGTCGACGTCGGCATCGAAACGCTCGGCGATATCGAAGCAGATCCGTACGTGCTCGCGCTGTTCGTCCTCGCTTCGCTCCCAGTGCGGCATCCCCCCGACCACGTCCGCACCTGCCGCCATCGCCTCGACGAGGAGATCGGCTGTCCCCGGGTCCCTCAGAATGCCCTCCTGCGGGAACGCGACGGTGGTCACCTCGGCGATGTACGCGCAGTCGCGGGCCGCCGCGAGGACACCCTGGAGCGGCGTCAGACCTCCGATCGTGTCGACGTCGACATGTGAGCGCAACCGGGTCGCTCCTGTGAGCACCGACGCCTGGATGACTTCCTTCGCCCGCCGGCGAACGTCGTCGACACTGTAAGCCCGCTTGGCCTCCTGAGTGCTCTCGACGGCGCCAGTCAGGGTGCCGTCCGGGTCGCGCATGGCGGCACGGGTGAGCACCTTGTCGAGGTGGATATGGGTGTCGATGAAGGCGGGCAGTATCAGGCCGCGGTGGGCGTCCAGGCGCTCATCGAGGACAGCTCCACCGCCCGAACCGACGGACGTGACCTGCCCGCCGTCGACGTGGAGGTCGATCACCTCGCCGGTCGACAGCGTTGCGTCGACGATCGTCATGCCCACCGAGGACACCCCCTGAGACCCAGGGTAGTGCTACGGGCACCGTCCGCGCTTCCGGGTTCTCACCGCACGGACGGGCGCGGTCGACCTTGCCCGGGTCCTCCCGGACGCGACGAGGTCGGGGCGCTCAGCTGGCGCGGCCGTACCGCTCCGCGCTCCGCGCTTTCGCCTTCGCCGCCTCGATCTCCCGGTCACGTGGCGGCGCCGAGGTCACGAGGTCGTCGAGCAGCTGTGACGTCGCGGCCGACACGGCCGCGATCGCGCGGTCGAAGGCATCCCGGTTGACGATCGACGGCTTCGTCGTCCCGGCGACCTTGCGGACGTACTGGGTGGCGGCCGCCTCGATCTCGGCTGGCGTCGCGGGCGGCTCGAAGTTGGACAGGGTGCGTATATTGCGGCACTTGCGTGCAGCATATTTTGCGCCGCCATCGGCGGCCGCGACTCCGCCGCCAGATTCCCCCGGCCGAGCGGGCGCAAACGTAGCGTCAACCGGGCGCAAACGTCCGGCCGAGCGGGCGCAAACGTCCGGTCGAGCGGGCGGAGATTGCCGACGCGTAGGGACTCCGCGCGCCGAGGCGTCGATGCGTGCGCGACACACCGACAGAACAGGGCCCTTGGTGACGTCTCGGCAGAGGGAGGGTTGAGGGGTGCACGGGCCGACCTTCCGCCCCCCTGTTTACGGGAGCCAGCGCCGCCACTGCGTCGAGTGCGTGTTGAGCCAGGACGCCACGTCCGGCGGTCCGACGTGGTATCCGCTCAGGACGACGAGCTCCAAGATGTTGGCCGTGTCGGCGGCGTCGAGCCGGTACTTGTACACGAGGGAGAAGGCCGGACTCTTCGACTTCGCGAACGCGCTGTTCGCGATCTTGAGGTACCTGAAGTCCGAGAACGAGCACAGCGTGGACCGACGGTCGGGCTGGCACGGCTGGGAGGCCGAGCCGGGGATGTCGACCTGCTTCTGCCCGGGTCGATCGCCGAGCAGGCCGCGCGGACCTTCCACGAGGTACACGTTCGGCATCCTCCGGGCATTGTCTCGGCGGGGCTGCTGCATGAGCGCCCCGACCCCGCCGCCCAGGCCGACCTCGGCGAAGTTCCGGATCGTGTAGTCGAGGTGCTGGAAGTCGACGAACGACCGGGCCAGCGGGAGCAGCTCCGGCACCGTCGTGATCGCGGGTGTGGTGACACCCCAGCCGATCCGCGTGACGTCGGCCAGGTCGCGGGCCGTGTCGAGCCCCCGCCGGCCCATGAAGAACGGCGCCAGCATGTTGACCGAGCCCTTGACGCCGTTCGGCCCGACGACGGTGACGGGCCCACCGGGCCGTGCGAGCCGGCGCCTGAGCTGATCGACACCGTAAGCGTCGAGGTACACGTCGGCGCGGCCACTGGCCACCACGTTCCAGGCCTTGCGCGAAGTGGTCTTGACGTACGTCACCTGACACCCGAGCGACCTCGCCGCGATCGAGCCGACGATGAAGGCGCTCGCCTCGTACCCGTTGGCGGGGTCGTAGGCGATCGAGAACCGGCCGCACGGGCCGCTCACCGCAGGCGGACCGGAGGTGGCGGACGGCGTCGCGTCGTCGTGGCCGCGGTCACCGTTGCACGCACACGCCAGGGACAGCATCGCGAGGACCGAGGCCATGGCCAGGTAGCGCCTTCGAAGCCGGCTCCCGAGCGTCATGGCACCTTTCGTCTGTCCCGTCTCACGCGGAGCCAGGATATCCGGAGGCGGACCGGACCAGGGTCTCCGGCATCCGCACCGCCATGGCTGCGGCGCCGGCCATCACGACCGCACAGGCGCCGAAGGCCGCGCCGAACGAGGCGGTGTCCGCGAGCCACCCGGCCGCCAACGGCCCTGTGATCGAGCCTGCATCCGACGCCATCTGGAAGACCGCCACGACGCTTCCTCCGCGCCCCCGCATGATGTCGCCGACGACCGCGCCGGGTGCCGTTCCCACGAAAGCGCCACCCAGGCCGATGACCGTCATCGCCACGAGGTACAGCGGCAGCGCGGTCGACAACGCCAGCACCGCGAGCGCGGCTCCTGCCGTGAGCGTGCCACCGATCATGGCCGGGCGCCGCCCGTGCCGGTCGACGAAGCGCCCGGCCATCGTCAGGAACGAGGCCTGTACCAGGGACGAGCAGAGGAAGCCGACGCCGATCCAGAGCGCCCGCTGATGCAGGGCCTCGGTGACGAACAACGGAATCAGGCTCGCGCGTACTCCGAAGAACGACCAGCCGATGGCGAAGTTCACCGCGACGGCCGCGCGGTAGCCCGGATGCGCCCAGGCATCGCGCAGCGACGTGTTGTCGAGGTGCTCGTGGGGCGGCGGCGGTCCGGCGGGGTGGGACGGTTCGGACGCGCGAGGGTCGTGGTCGCCCTCGGGTCGAGTACGAGGGCGGGCGGCCCGGAGGAAGACAGCACCGATCGACCCCGCGGCGACCAGAGAGACGGCATACACGAAGAACGGCAGCCGGAGCGAGTACTCGGTCAGGAACCCCCCGACGAGTGGGCCGAGCAGGCCGCCGATGAGGAAGCCCGACTGGAAGAGGCCGGTGGCCCGGCCGCGATGGGAGCCATCCACGACACGGAAGAGCAGGGCGGTCGCGGATACGGTGAACATCGCCGAGCCGACCCCGCCGATGCCACGCAGCACGAGCAGCTGGACGTAGCTCTGAGACAAGCCAGCCAGGCCGGTGGAGACCGCGACGATTCCGATCCCGGTGGACAAGATGATGCGTTCGCCGACCGCGTCGACCAGCCGGCCGCCGCCGAGGGCCGAAGCGAACCGCATCAGCGCGAAGGCCGAGATCACGGCACCGGCAGCCGTCTTCCCCACGCCAAAGGAGCGGGCGAACTCCGGGATCGCCGGGGCCACGACGCCGAACCCCACCGCGACCGCGACTGCTACGGCGGCGAGTACGCCGACCTCACGCGGGAGACCTTCGAACGGGCTCCGCACGGATCAGCGGCCGGTGGTCGACAACTCAGAGCCGGCGCACGAAGAGGTGCGAAGCGGCCTCGCCGTCGATCTCAGCCGTCTCACCGGCACTGCCGACGAGCACGCCCTCGGCTCCCCTGGCCACCGTGATCACCTTGCCGGGCAGCGCTCCGACCCGGCGCAGGACCGCCATCAGCTCCTCGTCGGTCTGGATGGGCTCGGCGATACGTCCGACGACGACCCGCTGCTGCACCGGGGAGACGATCGTGTCGAGGCTCTCTACCCCGTCGAGGAACTCCTCGGCCAGAGGTCCCTCGCCCAGCTCGTCGAGACCGGGGATCGGGTTGCCGTACGGCGACACGGTCGGATGGTCGAGGATCTCCAGCAGCCGCCGCTCCACCGTCTCGGACATCACGTGCTCCCACCGGCAGGCCTCGACGTGCACGTCC
>JAWWPH010000303.1:0-2644 GCA_033850875.1 Nocardioidaceae bacterium
CCGTGGCAGTTGTGCTCCGAGAGCACCTCCATCACCCGTCCGTCGTGCGAGATCTTCACGTCGTCGTCGGTGACGCGCTCCATGAACGCCCGGTCGGACACCTCGAAGACGGCGCCCAGCCGGTTGCTGTTGGTCTCGTCCGGGCAGAAGAGTCGGAACCGGTCGGGGTTGCGCGTGTACAGGTCGCGGAGCAGCTCTCCCAGCTTGCGGGTCGACTCGGCATGCTCCGCGGCCGGGTGGGGGACGTCGATCGCGTACTCGCGGAAGTCGGGCAGGTCGAGGTCGCGGGTCAGCAGACCGCCGTTCGCGTGCGGGTTGGCGCTCATGCGCAGGTCCCCGCTCGGGTTCGCGGCGAGCACGAGGTCGACCGGCCTGCCGTCGCGGTCGAAGAGCTCGTCCGGGCGGTACGACCGCATCCATGTCTCGAGCAGGGCGAGGTGCTCCGGGTTCTCGCGAACGCCGGAGAGCGGTACCTGGTGGGCACGCCAGGTACCGGCGATCTTGACGCCGTCGACCTCCGCCGGCCCGGTCCAGCCCTTGGGGCTGCGCAACACGATCATCGGCCAGCGCGGACGCCCGCTCCAGCCACCGGACCTGGCCTCCGCCTGGATCGTGCGGATCCGGCCCCATGCGGTGGCCAGCGCGGCGGCGAACCGGTGGTGCATGCCGGGGATGTCGTCGCCCTCGACCTCGAGGACCTCGTACCCGTGGCCCTCGAGGAGCCCGCGCACCTCGGCGGGATCCTTGCGACCCAGTACCGTCGGGCCCGAGATCTTGGCGGCGTTGAGGTGCAGGACCGGCAGGACGGCGCCGTCTCGGGAGGGGTCGAGGAACGAGATGCCCTTCCACGAGCCCTCCAGCGGCCCGGTCTCGGCCTCCCCGTCGCCCACCACGGCGAGCGCGATCAGGTCGGGGTTGTCCATGACCGCGCCGAAGGCGTGGACGAGGACGTAGCCGAGCTCACCGCCCTCGTGGATCGACCCGGGCGTCGTCACCGAGACGTGGCTGGGGATGCCGCCCGGACTGGAGAACTGCCGGAACAGCCGCCGCATCCCCTCTCGGTCCTGCGTGACGCGCGGGTAGGTGTGGGAGTACGTGCCCTCGAGGTAGCCCGCCGCGACCAGCGCCGGCCCTCCGTGGCCCGGCCCGGCGAGGTAGATCATCGCGGAGTCGGTGTGCCGGATCAGCCGCGACGCGTGGGCGTAGATGAACGAGAGGCCGGGGCTGGTGCCCCAGTGCCCGAGCAGTCGCGGCTTGATGTGCTCGGGTCGCAGCGGCTCCAGGAGGAGAGGGTTCGACTGCAGGTAGATCTGGCCGATCGTCAGGTAGTTGTTGGCGCGCCACCAGGCGTCGACGGTCGCGACCTCCTGCTCGTCGGGCTCACGCAGTCGGGCCACCAGCGCCTCGACGGACTCGTTCACAGTGGCGGGTGAGGCGGGGATCGGCACGGATTTCTCCTGGGCAGGTCGGAGGGGGCGGCATGCGTATGTCAAGTGTCGGGTCCGGCGGCCGGTAGCGCCAGAGGGGTCGGGCATGAGCAGACCCGATGGGGGTACGGGCGCCGCATGCCTCGCGAGACGGATCGGTCCAGTGCGGTGTCGGGCAGGGTTGTCGTGACCGGTGGCGCGGGCTTTCTCGGCTCCTGGGTCTGCGAGCGGCTGCTCGACCGCGGGGACGCCGTGGTCTGCGCGGACAACTTCGCAACGGGCCGGCAGGCCAATGTGGAGCACCTGCTCGGACGCGACGGCTTCGAGCTGGTCGAGTGCGATGTGTCCGAGGGCGTGGCGGTCGACGGGGAGCTGAGTGCGGTACTGCACCTGGCGTCACCGGCGTCCCCGCCGCACTATCTCGCCCTGCCGGTCGAGACCCTGAAGGTCGGGAGCATCGGGACCATGCACGCGCTCGACCTCGCCCGCGGCAAGGCGGCGCGCTTCGTGATGGCGTCGACCTCGGAGGTGTACGGCGACCCGCTGGAGCATCCCCAGCGCGAGACGTACTGGGGCAACGTCAACCCGGTCGGGCCGAGGTCGGTGTACGACGAGGCGAAGCGGTTCAGTGAGGCGCTGACGACGGCGTACCGCACGGCGTACGGGGTCGACACGGGGATCGTCCGCATCTTCAACACGTACGGGCCACGGATGCGGCTCGACGACGGCCGGGCGATTCCGAACTTCGTCCGGCAGGCCCTGCGGGGGGAGCCGCTGACGGTGGCGGGCGACGGCAGTCAGACGCGCTCGATCTGCTACGTCGACGACACCGTCGCCGGGCTCCTCGCGTACGCGGACAGCACCGAGTACGAGCCCATCAACCTCGGCAACCCGGCGGAGATGTCGATGCTCGACCTCGCGGAGCGGATCCGTGACCTCACCGGCTCGTCGTCACCGATCGGGCGTGTCGATCTCCCGGTCGACGACCCCAAGGTCCGCTGCCCGGACATCACCCGGGCCCGCGAACGGCTCGGTTGGGAGCCCGTCGTACCGCCCGACGCGGGCCTCGAGCAGACGATCGCCTGGTTCGCCGCCTCCCTCTGAGGGCGACCGGGCGCAAATGTCCGGCCGAGCGGGCGTAAATGTCGGGTCGAGCGGGCGCAAATGTCCGGTCGAGAGGGCGCAAGTGTGCAGTCGAGCGGGCGTGAATGTCCGTT
>JAWWPH010000318.1:0-5802 GCA_033850875.1 Nocardioidaceae bacterium
CCCGTCCGCTGCTCGAGCTGGGCGTAGAAGGTGTTCACCGACTGCTGGGTGCCGGTGTACAGGTTGAAGCGCCCGGCGCCGGTGGAGTTGTGCACCGTCCAGCTTCCGACGTACGGCACGCCGCTCGGGCAGTTGCCGTAGCTGGACTGCTGCAGGGTGATCTGCTGCGGAGCGTTGATCGACGTGTTGAGCGGGATGTTCTGCTTGATCGCCGCCGAGAGGACGAACGGCTTGAAGTTGGAGCCGGCCTGGAACCCGTTGGCGTCGCCGTACTGCTTCGGCACCGTGTAGTTGATGTACGTCTGCCCCTTGTGCGCGTTGCCACCCATCGGCCGCGACTGCGCGAGCGCGCGCACGTAGCCGGTCCGGGGCTGGACCATCGCCACCGCACCGATGGCGGAGTCCGTGGCGTTCACGTGGTTGGTCACGGCCCGGTCGGCGGCCCGCTGGAACGACGGCCTCAGCGTCGTCTTGATGGTCAGTCCACCGGCGTAGATGAGGTGCTTGCGCTCCTCGACGGTCTTGCCGAGGTCGGGGTCCTGCAGAAGGTAGTTGAGGAGGTAGTCGCAGAACCAGGGCGCCTTGGTGCTGATGCATCCGTTCGGGATGTAGCTGACCTTGAGCCCCAGTGGCGTCGCCCGAGCGTGCCGGGACTGCTTCCTGGTGATGACGTGCAGGGCCTGCATCCGGTCGAGAACGGTGTTGCGTCGGTTCAGCGCCGCGGTGGGGTGGTTGGTGGGGTCGTAGCCGGCGGGGCTCTTGACCAGACCGGCCAGCAGGGCCGACTGCGTGAGGTCGAGCTTCGCCGCGGTGGTGGAGAAGTAGTGGTGGGCGGCGGCCTGGATGCCGTACGCGCCGTCGCCGTAGTACGCGGTGTTGAGGTAGTGCTCGAGGATGGAGTTCTTGCTGAGGTGGTTCTCCACCCAGATCGCGTACCTGAGCTCCTCGAGCTTGCGCGCCTTCGTGTCGGCGGTGGCCGCGGCTCGGGCCTTCGCGGTGGTCGCGTTCTCGAGGCGGGTCAGCTTGACCAGCTGTTGCGTGATCGTCGACCCGCCCTGGATCACGCCGCCACCGAAGAAGTTGACGAGCAGCGCCCGCCCGGTGCCCTTGATGTCGATCGCGCCGTGCTGGTAGAAGCGGGAGTCCTCGATGGAGATGATCGCCTTCCGCATGGTGTACGAGACCTGGCTCAGAGGGACGTACTGCCGGTTCTCGTCATAGAAGGACGCCAGATGGGCCCCGTTGGCCGTCTCGACCTCGGTACGCTCGCTCAGCGGCGGGAACTTCAGGGGGAGGGGGAAGCCCTTCACCGCTTCGGCGCTGGACTGCGCTCCCTTGTCGATCAGACCCACCCACGGCAGGGCGAGTCCGGCGATGAGGACACCCGACAGCACGCTCACGGCGATGATGAGGACTACCTGGCGCACGACGCCAGCCTCGCGGCGAGCCCACCGTTCGACTCTGAGCATGTCTTTCAGCGTACGGGACGGGCTCCGGTACGTCGCCATTGTGCGGCGGCCGGGGCTCGAAGTGCGAACTCTGGTGTGACTTGGTAAAATTGCAACGTTAACTCGGGTTTGACCATTTTTGGTAGTCCAAGGGGACTAGCCCGGTCTAATCGTTCGGACCTGTCAGCGGAGCGCGACGCCGCTTACGGTGTAGTTACACCAGGAGTGCGGACCGGCAGACGCCGATTCGACTCTCGTCTCGGTTGGGGGCCAAGTCGATGACATGGAATGAGCAGTGGGCAGATGCGGCGTTGTGTCGCACCTCACGGCCTGACGAGCTCTTCGTCAAAGGCGCCGCCCAGAACCGAGCCAAGCAGATCTGCGGGCAGTGCCCGGTTCGTACCGAGTGTCTCTCGGAGGCGTTGGACAACAAGGTCGAGTGGGGTGTGTGGGGCGGCATGACCGAACGCGAGCGTCGTGCCCTACTGCGCCGCCGACCGAACGTGACGTCGTGGCGTCACCTGCTGGACACGGCCCGCGAGGAGCACGTCACCGCGGTACTCGCCTCGTCCGAAGCGGTCTGAGCGCCGCGTCCGTCAGGCCGTCATCAGTTCTGCGATCTCCCGGAGTGACTCCAGGTCGTGGACATCGCTCGCCAGGGCGGCGACCGTAGCCGTCGCGACGGTCGGATGCGCGGCGGCGAAACGTCTGCGCAGCCCGCGCTCGCGGCTGATGCGCGCGAGCCGCTCGGCCTGAAGGCGCAGTAGCGCCGACGTCAACGCGTGCTCGTCGTCGAGCTTCTCCGCCGCCGCCAACGCCGCCTGGGCGGAGATGCCGGATGCCGCGGCCGTGGTGACCCGGTTCAACACGAGGCCCGACAGCGGCATCCCGTCGGCGTCGAGGCGCTCGACGAAGAAGGCCGCCTCGCGCAGGGCATCGGTGTCCGGCGAGGCCACTACGAGGAACGCGGTCTGAGGGTTCTTGAGGATCTGGTACGTCTTGTCCGCCCTGGCTCGAAAGCCTCCGAACAGGCTGTCGATCGCCGCGACAAAGGTCTGGACGTCCTGCAGCATCTGACCGCCCAGGACCTTCGAGATCGCGTTGGTGACGACGTTCACGCCCGCCGACAGCAACCGGGCAGGACCTCTCGTCGGCATGAGGAGCAGCTTGATGAGCCTGCCGTCGAGGAACGACGCCAGCCGGTCCGGGGCGTCGAGGAAGTCGAGCGCCGACCGGGACGGAGGGGTGTCGACCACGATGAGGTCCCAGCGCCCGCTCTGCTGAGCCTCGGCGTGCAGCTGACCCAGCTTCTCCATCGCCATGTACTCCTGCGTGCCCGCGAAGGAGCTGGACAGGGCCTGGTAGAAGGGGTTGTCGAGGATCTGCTGGGACTTCTCGGGCGAGGCGTGCGACTCCACGACGTCGTCGATCGTCCGCTTCATGTCGAGCATCATCGCGTCGAGGCGGCCGCCGCGAGATGTGTCGACGCCCACGACCGCGCGAGGACGGTTGTCGAGCTCGGAGAGCCCCATGGACTGCGCCAGCCGCCGGGCCGGGTCGATCGTCAGCACGACCACCTTGCGCCCGCTCTCGGCCGCTCTCAGCCCCAGGGCGGCGGACGTCGTGGTCTTGCCGACGCCCCCGGAGCCGCAGCAGACGATGATGCGGACGGCGGGGTCGGCCAGCAACGCGTCCGGGTCGAGTCGGGGTACGTCGGACAGTCGCCCGGCGAGCGGCCCCACCCGTGGACGGGTACCGCTTCGGCCCTGCCGGCTGGTGCGCTCCTGCGTCTGCGGCTTCCGGGGCATGTCAGAAGCCGTGCTCGCACAGCTCTTCGGCAAGGTCGTAGAGCCCGCCCAAGTCCATACCGTCGGCGAGGTACGGCAGGGTCACGACCGGCTGCCCCGCGGAGTCGAGCAGGATCCGCTGCTCGGCCTCGAGCGCGACACGCTCCGCATGCTCGCGACCGAGGAGCATCAGGCCGGCGACGACGGATTCGTCGGCGCGCACCCCCGCCTCCTTCAGACCGATCTCGATCGCGGCCGCGTCGAGGTCGCCGCGACACGCGGCCTCGAGGTCGGCCGGCGACAGCTCCGGCTGACGGGCCATGTTGACGATGATCGACCCCATCGGGAGCC
Organism: Nocardioidaceae bacterium; assembly: GCA_033850875.1. Lineage (GTDB taxonomy): Bacteria > Actinomycetota > Actinomycetes > Propionibacteriales > Nocardioidaceae > DASQEH01. The sequence continues at coordinate 3,587 of JAWWPH010000318.1, forward strand.
CGAGCCGGCCCAGCTCGGCCATCGAGTCGAGCGTCTCCTGGACGGGCATCTCCTCCAGCGAGGTCACGAAGTGGACCTGGGAGAGGTCCGACCGCAGCAGTCGCATGATGGAGTCCGCCTGCTTGCGGATCGGGCCCACCTTCGCGATCCCAGCCACCTCCTCGTTGACGTTGAGGAAGTGGCCGATGCGTCCCGTCGGCGGGGCGTCCAGCACGACCGCGTCGTAGGCCGGCTCACCGTGGTCGTGCCGGCGGGTCGCCTCGTACACCTTGCCGGTGAGCAGCACGTCGCGTACGCCGGGCGCGATGGTGGTCGCGAAGTCGATCACGCCGAACCGGTCGAGCGCCTTCCCGGCCCGTCCGAGGCGGTAGAACATGTCGAGGTATTCCAGCAGCGCCGCCTCGACGTCGATGGCCAGCGCGACGACCTCCCCGCCGCCCGGCCCGACGGCCACCCTGCGCTCCTCGTAAGGCAGCGGTGCGACGTCGAACAGCGAAGCGATGCCCTGTCGCCCCTCGACCTCGCAGAGCAGCACGCGGTCGCCACCCGAGGCGAGTGCGAGCGCCAGCGCCGCGGCGACCGTCGTCTTCCCGGTGCCGCCCTTGCCCGTGACGATGTGCAGCCTGACGTCGGTCACGGTGTCAGCCTACGTGGGTGAAGCAGGGTCGGCCCGCGGCGTCGATGGAGTAGGTTGCAGCGAGGCGATGCAGCCCGGACACGTACAGGGAGTGGTCGATGGACAAGGTGGTCCGAAGCGCCGCGGAGGCCGTCTCCGACGTCGCGAACGGCTCGTCGTTGGCGGTAGGCGGCTTCGGCCTGTGCGGTGTACCCAGCGTGCTGATCCAGGCCCTGCTCGACGCCGGGGTCAGCGACCTCTCGGCCGTCTCCAACAACTGCGGTGTCGACGACTGGGGCCTGGGGCTGCTGCTGCGCGACAAGCGGATCAGCCGGATGACGTCGTCGTACGTCGGCGAGAACAAGGAGTTCGAGCGCCAGTACCTGCACGGGGAGCTCGAGGTGGAGCTCACGCCTCAGGGCACGCTCGCCGAGCGGTTGCGCGCGGGCGGGGCGGGGATACCGGCCTTCTTCACCGCGACGGGGGTCGGCACGCAGGTCGCGGACGGCGGCCTGCCCTGGCGCTACGACGGCAGCGGCAACGTCAGTCTGGCGAGCCCTGCCAAGGAGGTCCGCGAGTTCGACACAGACGACGGGCGCCGGAGCTTCGTCCTCGAGCATGCGATCGTCTGCGACTTCGGGCTCGTGCGAGCCTGGCGCGGCGACCGCCACGGCAACCTCGTCTTCCGCGACTCCGCGCGCAACTTCAACCCGCTCTGTGCGATGGCGGGGCGGGTCACCATCGCCGAGGTCGAGGAGCTCCTCGAGCCGGGACAGCTCCCGCCGAACGACGTGCACCTACCCGGGGTCTTCGTTCAGCGGGTCGTTCCGCTGACGCCGGAACAGGCGGCCGACAAGCGGATCGAGAAGCGCACGACGCGCAAGCGGGAGGGGGGCGCCTGATGGCCTGGACACGCGAGCAGATGGCGGCGCGGGCGGCCGCAGAGCTGACGGACGGCGCCTACGTCAACCTCGGGATCGGCCTGCCGACGATGGTGCCCAACTACGTGCCCGACGACGTGGAGATCGTGCTGCAATCGGAGAACGGGATCCTCGGTGTCGGCCCTTACCCGTACGAGGGCGAGGAGGACCCCGACCTGATCAACGCCGGCAAGGAGACCGTCACCCTGCGGCCCGGCGCCGCATTCTTCGACTCGGCCCTCTCCTTCGGCATGATCCGGGGCGGGAAGGTCGACGCCGCCATCCTGGGGGCGATGCAGGTATCGGTACGCGGCGACATCGCCAACTGGATGATCCCCGGCAAGATGGTCAAGGGCATGGGCGGGGCCATGGACCTCGTCCACGGCGCCAAGCGCGTCATCGTGCTGATGGAGCACGTCGCCCGCGACGGCTCGTACAAGCTCGTCAAGGAATGCAGCCTGCCGTACACCGGCCTCGGCGTGGTGCAGCGCATCATCACCGACCTCGGCGTCATCGACGTGTCGGAGTCCGGCCTCAGGCTGGTCGAGCTTGCCCCCGGAGTCGGCCTCGACGAGGTTCGGGCCAAGACGGAGCCAGACCTCGCCGCGTGACAGGCCCCTGCTCGCCCGTCCCTGGAAGTGCAGCCGGTCGTCGGTACCGTAACCAAACGGCCGCCCTCG
>JAWWPH010000321.1:0-5010 GCA_033850875.1 Nocardioidaceae bacterium
GGTGAGAGGATCGTGATGACCGGTGAGGGCAACGGTCCGGTGAACGCCCTCGACGCGGCGCTGCGTCAGGCGATCGGCCAGGCGTACCCGCAGGTCTCCAAGCTCGAGCTGATCGACTACAAGGTACGGATCCTCGACCAGGGCCACGGAACCGACGCGGTGACCCGGGTACTCATCGAGACGGCCGACGACGAGTCGTCGTGGGTGACGGTCGGCGTCGGCCACAACGTCGTCGAGGCGTCGTGGGCGGCGCTGCTCGACGCCGTCACGTACGGCCTGCGGCGCGTGCTCAGCTAGCCGCCTCGACGGCCACACAGACGTCGACCAGCCGCGCGCGCAGCTGCGACCCGCGCTCGGCGAAGGCCCGCTGCGCGGACAGGTAGGCGGTCTTTCCCTCGGCGGTCTCGATCCGGACCGGCTCCACGCCCAGGCGGCTGAAGTCGTACGGTGACGCGCGCATGTCGAGCTGGCGCACCTCGTACGCCAGCTCGAAGCAGTCGGCCACCAGCTCCGAGGCGGTGAACGGCGCGAGCGTGTACGCCCACCGGTACAGATCCATGGTGGCGTGCAGGCATCCCGGCTGCTCGAAGGCCGCCTCCGTGGCGCGGGTCGGCTGGACGACGTTGAGACTCCGCGCCGGCTCGGTGAAGAAGCGGTACGCGTCGAAGTGCGTACACGTCACCCGGTGCGACTCCACCACCTGGTCCGTGCCCGGGCTGCCGAGCCGCAGCGGGTACGCCGGGTGCCGGACGGTTGCGGCAGGCTCGCGGTAGACCATCGCCCACTCGTGCAGCCCGAAGCACCCCAGGTGTGCCGGACGCTCCGCGGTCGCGGACAGCAGCCGCCTGATCGAGGCCACCTGCCTGCGTCGAGACGGCTCGACGGCGAGGTCGACTCGCGCGCCGTCGCCCGTGACGACATACCCGCGGACGCCCTGGAAGTCGGAGACGGCGCTCCCGGCGAGCTCCACGCCGATCCCCGGGTGCCAGCGCCGCAGCGAGGCCGGCCGGTACGAGTAGTACGTGAACAGGAAGTCGTCGATCGGATGGGCGATCGCGCGCCCCCGGCGGTACAGGTAGGGCCCCACGTAGCGGTCCACACGCGCCTCGTGCGCGGACCGACGTGCCCGCCACGCCGTCTCGTCCAGCCTCTGCACCGGATCATGGTAGATCCGGCTCGTGCCGGGCCCACGCCCCCGCACGGGTAGGCTTCTGCGTCGTGAAGATCGCGCGGTTCACTGCAGGCGACGAGCCGGTGTACGGCCTGGTGGGCGGCACCGAGGGCGACGAGATCGTCGCGTCGGTCGTCGGTGACCCGCTGTACCAGGGCATCGAGCTGACGGGGGAGCAGTACTCCCTCGCCGACGTACGCCTGCTCGCCCCGGTGATCCCGAGAAGCAAGGTCGTCGGCGTCGGCCGCAACTACGCCGCACACGCGGCGGAGCTGGGCCACGACGTGCCGGCCGAGCCGCTCGTCTTCCTCAAGCCCAACACCTCGGTGATCGGGCCGCTCGACCCCATCGTGTACCCGTCGCTGTCCGGCAACGTCCACTACGAGGGCGAGCTCGCCGTCGTGATCGGCCGGATCTGCCGCGACGTTCCCGCCGCCCGGGCCGGCGACGTGATCTTCGGCTACACCGTCGCCAACGACGTGACCGCCCGTGACCTGCAGGAGAAGGACGGGCAGTGGGCCCGGGCCAAGGGCTTCGACTCGTTCTGTCCCCTCGGCCCCTGGATCGAGACCGACCTGGACCCGAGTGACCTCCAGATCACGACGACGCTCAACGGCGAGCCGCGGCAGGACAGTACGACGGCCCTGATGCTCAACGCCGTCCCGGCGCTGGTCGCGTACATCTCGTCGTTCATGACCCTGCTGCCAGGCGACGTGATCGCCACCGGCACCCCTGAAGGGGTCGGCCCGATGAAGCCGGGCGACGAGGTCTCGGTCAGCGTGAGCGGCATCGGAACCCTGACCAACCGGGTGGTCGACCGTGACTGACGCGCCGGTCGAGGTACTGGGAGACCTGGCGCCGAGCCAGGTCCGGCTGCGGTTCCCCCCGTCGCCGACGGGGTCCCTGCACCTCGGCAACGTACGCAGCGCATTGTTCAACTGGGCGTTCGCGCGCCACTTCGGCGGCACGCTCGTGCTGCGGATCGAGGACACCGATGAGGCCCGCAACACCGAGGCCGGGCTGGCGTCGGTGCTGGACTCCCTGCACTGGCTGGGGATCGACTACGACGAGGGGCCGGAGGTCGGCGGCCCGTTCGAGCCGTACATCCAGTCCCAGCGCCTGCGGACGTACGCCGACGTCGCGTCCCGGCTGCGCGAAGCGCACCTCGCGTACGACTGCTACTGCACCCAGGTCGAGCTCGACGAGCGCCGCGAGCAGGCGCGGCGCGAGGGCGGCAGCACCGGCTACGACGGCCACTGCCGCGACCTCACAGCCGACCAGGTCGCCGCGTACCAGGCGGAGGGGCGGACGTCGGTCCTGCGCTTCCGGATGCCGGACGCCCCGATCGTCTTCGACGACCTGGTCCGCGGGCCGATCACGTTCCAGGCCGCCCACGTGCCCGACTACGTTCTCGTCCGTCCCAACGGCCATCCGCTGTACACCCTGGTCAACCCGGTCGACGACGCGCTCATGGAGATCACGCACGTCCTGCGCGGGGAGGACCTGCTCTCGTCGACCCCGCGGCAGATCGCCCTGTACGAGGCGTTGGCCCAGCTGGGCATCGGCAACGGGCCTCCCCGCTTCGGCCACCTCCCGATGGTGATGGGGGAGGGGAACAAGCGACTCTCCAAGCGCGACAAGGTGTCCGGCCTCGATGTGTACATGGAGCGCGGCTTCCTGCCCGAGGGCGTCCTCAACTACCTCGCCCTGCTCGGCTGGGGGATCGCCGACGACCGCGACGTCTTCTCGATGGCCGAGATGATCGAGGCGTTCGACATCCGGCGCGTCAACCCCAACGCCGCGCGGTTCGACCTGAAGAAGTGCGAGTCGATCAATGCCGCGCACCTGCGGGCGCTGCCGACGACGGAGCTCGCCGAGCGGATCGTGCCGTTCCTGCAGCGCGCCAAGCTGATCGGTGACGAGCCCACCGATGACGAGCAGCGACTGCTGGATGCCGTGGCGCCGCTCATCCAGGAGCGCATGACGACCTTGGGGGAGGTGGTCGACATGGCCGGCTTCCTGTTCGTCGCCGAGGCCGACTTCCTCGTCGACCCCGACGACGCAGCGAAGCTGCTCGACCACGAGGGTCGGCGCGTGGTGCAGGCGTCGTACGACGCGCTGAGCGGCCTGTCGGCGTGGGACACCGCCACCATCGAGACGGCGCTGCGGACTGCTCTCGTCGACGACATGGGACTCAAGCCACGCAACGCGTTCGGGCCGGTACGGGTTGCGGTGACCGGCCGGCGCATCTCACCGCCGCTCTTCGAGTCGCTGGAGCTGCTGGGGTCCGAGCGGTCGCTCGCCCGGCTCGCTGCCGCCGCGACCGGGTAGTCCCGCAGGTGGCGCAGCCGACGCAGCTCGTGTCGTACCACCGGCAGCTGTCGCGGCGCCCGGGAATGTGGTGGCGACTGTTCCTGTCCGTCGTGCTCGGCGGGCTCGGCCTGGTCGTGATGTCGATCGTGAGCGCCGTCGTCGTCCTGGCCGGGGCCTCGGTGCTCGGGTACTCGTTCCGGCTGGACACGTCCGACGGCATCGACGCCGGTGAGATGCTGACCGCCAACCTCGGCCTGGCCCTGCTGATACCGCTGGCGGCCGGGCTGATCAAGGCCGTGTACTCCGTTCCGCTGCGATGGCTGTGGTCCAACCGGCCGGGCCTGCGGTGGCGTCGGCTCGGGCAGGCAGCCGGGGTGTCGGCCGTCGTGTGGTCGCCGTTCCTCGTCCTCGGCAGCATCGCAGCGGCCGCGTCGAGGTCGTCGCCCCCCGGACGCGGACTGATCTGGTTTCTCGTCGTCGTGGTCCTCACCACACCGTTGCAGGCGGCCGGTGAGGAGTGCCTGTTCCGTGGGCTCCTGCTGCAGGCGCTCGGCGCCACGAGGCTCTCGACCTGGGCGTGCTGCCTGACCAGCGGCGTGCTGTTCGCGGTCGCCCATCTGCAGTTCGCGCCGGCCCTGTTCGCCGATCGGCTGCTGCTCGGGCTGGTGCTGGCCTACCTCGCGATCCGCACCGGTGGGCTCGAAGCCGGGATCGCCATCCACGCGGTGAAGAACCTCGCCGTCCTGATCCCCGCCGGCCTGCTCGGGAGCGTCTCCGACGCCCTCGACCCGCACGGCGTCAGCTGGCTCCCCCTGATCGTCGACGTCGTCCTGCTGGCGATCGCGGTGTCGTGGATCCTGGCCCTGGCGGCGCGGCGCGACAGGCACCGCCGGCCCGACCTCCCCGACGGGTCCTCGCCGGCCGCGGCACCGGCGTCGTAGGCGTCGGTGCCTTGACGGCCGGCCCTGTGGACGGCGCCGCATGCCGACACGCCGGGTCTCAGCAGACCCTCAGATCGCCGTCTCGGCGGCGTCCGCGTACTAGCGTGCGATGATCCGACGCGCTGCAGGAGGAGCCCCGATGGTCCGGTCCGCCGAGCAGACGGCCGTCACCGCGAGTGATGTCGACCGCATGCACCAGCTGGTTCACCGCCGCAGACGGCTGTCCGAGCGGCACCCGTCGCTGTACCCGCTCGCCGTCTGGGTGAGCCGCTGCCGCAGGCGGTTCAGGTGGTTGAGGGGCGACGAGGTATGGGCGGTGCGGCGCACGCCTCCCACCGACATGCCGGTACGGGTCAAGGCCCACCGCTCGCTGCTGTTGCGGCAGCTCGGCGACTCCGAGATGTACCTGCAGCACAACAAGGTGACCAACCTGCGCCTCGCGGCAGCCCGCCTCGACCGCGTGCAGATACGACCCGGTGAGACGCTCTCCTTCAACAAGCTGGTCGGCAACTGCACGCGCCGACGCGGGTACGTCGAGGGGATGCGGCTCTCGAACGGCGAGGCGGTGCCGGGGGTCGGTGGCGG
>JAWWPH010000325.1:0-4325 GCA_033850875.1 Nocardioidaceae bacterium
GGGCGGGAGTTCATCGTGGCGGGCGTCGGCCTGGGCGCCTCCGACCTGCGCATCCTCCGCAAGGACGTGCTGCCCAACGTGATGCCCACCGTGCTGGTCTTCCTGCCGCTGATGACGGCGATCAACATGCTCACCGAGTCGGCGCTCTCCTTCTTGTCGATCGGCGTCCAGCCGCCCAACGCCAGCTGGGGCACCATCATCAACGACGGGCTCGGGCTGCTCTACACGCGACCGATGGTGACCATCGCGCCCGGTGTGCTGATCGCGATCACCGCTGTGGCGCTCAACCTGCTCGGTGACGGCGTGCGCAGCGCGCTCGACCCGAAGGCCCGGCTCCGGGGCGCTGCCTGAATGCTTCAGTTCACGCTCCTCCGTACCGCCGCTGCGGTGTTCGTGCTCTTCACCATCAGCGTGCTGTCCTTCCTCATCTTCTTCGCGACACCGGGCGTCGACCCCGCAGCCAGGATCGCCGGCCGCAACGCCGACCCGGCCACGTTGGCTCAGGTGCGTCACGAGTTCGGGCTCGACCGGCCCATCCCGGTGCGGTACGGCCTGATGATGCAGCACCTGTTCATCAGCCGCGACCTGACCTCGTTCGTCAATCGCGGCGACAAGGTCATCCCGCAGATCATGCAGGCTGCGCCGGTGACGCTGTCGCTGGTCACCGGCGCGGCGGTGATCTGGATGCTGGTCGGGGTAGCGATGGGCACGATCGCCGCAGCGAAACGCGGCACCGCCTTGGACCCGGTGATCATGCTGCTAGGCGTCGTCGGTGTCTCGATACCCGTCTACTGGCTCGGGGAGGTCGTCAACCTCCTCACCCAGAAGCAGTGGCACTCCGGCATCTTCGCCTGGGTGCCCCCGCTGGGGTATGTGCCCCTGACAAAGGACCCGGGCCAGTGGGCCCTGCACCTGCTCTTCCCGTGGCTGACGCTGGCCGCGCTCTACGCGGGCATCTACGCCCGGGTCCTGCGCGGAGAGATCCTGGAGGCGCTCAACGAGGACTACGTCCGTACCGCCCGGGCCAAGGGGCTGTCCGAGCGTCGGATCCTCATCCGGCACGCCCTGCGGTGCTCGCTCATCCCGATCGTGTCGCTCTTCGGGCTGGACTTCGGCGCATTGGTCGGCGGCTCTGCGCTGCTCACGGAGGTGGTCTTCGGCCTTCCGGGCGTGGGGAAGCTCACGTACGACTCCCTGACGAACCTCGATCTGCCCGTCATCATGGGTTGCGTGCTGTACGCCGCGTTCTTCGTCGTGCTCGCCAACGCCGTCGTCGACGTGCTGTACGCGGCCATCGACCCTCGGGTGCGCCGTGCCTGACGCATTCACCGGTGACGACGGCACCGGTCCCCTTCTCGACGTCCGCGACCTCAAGGTCACCTTCCGCACCCGCCGCGGCCTGGTGACGGCGGTCGACGGCCTGTCCTTTTCGCTCGGCCGCAGCGACGTACTCGGCATCGTGGGCGAGTCCGGTTCGGGCAAGAGCGTCTCCGTCATGAGCCTGCTCAAGCTGATCCGCGACCCCAACGCGACGGTCGAAGGCGAGGCGTACTTCCGCGGCCGCGACCTGATCGCGATGAAGGACAAGGAGATGCGGACCCTCCGGGGGCGTGAGATCGCCATGATCTTCCAGGACCCGATGACGTCGATGACGCCGGTGTACACGGTGGGCTGGCAGATCTCCGAACAGATACGCGCCCACGAGTCGATCTCGAAGCAGGCGGCGCACGAGCGGGCGATCCAGCTGCTCGACGAGGTCGGCATTCCCGACGCGCGTCGCCGGGTCAACGACTTCCCGCACGAGTTCTCCGGTGGTATGCGCCAGCGCGCGGTCATCGCCATGGCGCTGTCGTGCAACCCCGCGCTGCTGATCGCCGACGAGCCGACGACCGCTCTCGATGTCACCACTCAGGCACAGATCCTCGAGCTGATGAAGAGGCTCCGGGTCGAGCACGGGTCGTCCATCATCTTGATCACGCACGACATGGGCGTCGTGTCGGAGATCGCCGACCAGGTGCTGGTCATGTATGCGGGCCGGGCGGCGGAGCAGGGGCCGAAGAGCTCGATCTTCCTGCGGCCGCGGCACCCGTACACGTGGGGGCTCCTCAGCTCCGTCCCGCGACCCCGGGCCGAACGGGTGCGACGGCTGCCCACGATCCCCGGATCGCCGCCGTCGCCGATCGACATCGCACCGGGATGCCCCTTCGCGCCGCGCTGCCGGCTCCGGTTCGACAAATGCGACGAGCGGCCGGCGCTCGAGGGAGGCGTCGACCACGTCGACGCCTGCTGGCTTCCTCGCGACCGCAGGCAGGAGCTGCGGCTCACCGTGACCGCGAAGGCCGTCGCCGAGGGCGACCCCGGCGACATCACCGAGCACGCCGACGCCCTCGCCGGTCCCGAGGAGGCGTCATGACCCGGACAGCGGACAGTACGGACGGCCTGCTGCTGCGGACGGACAACCTCTCGAAGCACTTCCCGGCTCGGGGCGGCAACTCGCTGTTCGGCCGCAAGCAGATGCTGCACGCCGTCGACGGCGTATCCCTGGAGGTCCGCGCCGGGGAGACGCTGGGCGTCGTCGGAGAGTCGGGGTGCGGCAAGTCCACCCTGGGCCGCTGCCTCGTCCGGCTCACCGACATCACGTCGGGCACGGTGGAGTTCCAGGGCCGCGACATCACCCGGCTGTCCCGGCGTCAGCTGCGCCCCGTGCGCCGCGACCTCCAGCTCGTCTTCCAGGACCCGTACGCCTCCCTCAACCCGCGCCGCCGCGTCGGCGACATCCTCTCCGAGCCGCTGCAGATCCACGGGTACGGCGACCGGCACGCCATCTCGCACCGGGTGCAGGAGCTGCTTTCGGTCGTGGGCCTCAACGCCTCGTACATCGACCGGTTCCCCCACGAGTTCTCCGGCGGGCAGCGCCAACGGGTCGGCATCGCCCGGGCGCTGGCGATGAACCCCAAGCTGATCGTCGCGGACGAGCCCGTCTCCGCTCTCGACGTGTCCATCCAGGCGCAGGTCCTCAACCTGTTCGCAGACCTGCAGGACGACTTCGACCTGACGTACGTGTTCATCGCCCACGACCTCGGCGTCGTCCGTCACGTCTCGACGAGGATCGCGGTGATGTACCTGGGTGAGGTGGTGGAGACCGCGGCGGCCGATCCGCTCTACAGCCGCCCCGCCCACCCCTATACCGAGGCGCTCCTCTCGGCTGCTCCGGAGGTCGAGGGCCAGGAGGCTGCGCCCCAGGAGCGCATCTTGTTGACGGGCGACGTGCCCAACCCTGTCAACAAGCCGTCCGGGTGCCCGTTCCGTACCCGTTGCCCGTACGCGCAGCAGCTGTGCGCCGAGGAGCACCCGCCGCTCTCGGAGGTCGCGCCGGGTCGCTGGGTGGCATGCCACTTCCCGCTCCTCACGGCGACCGGCGAGGTCGCCCCGCACGCGCTGTCCGCCAACGTCGACCCCGGCACCGGCCCGACGCTCGACGGCGCCAACCCCACACCGACCGCAACCCCGAAGCTCCCACGCTGAGGTCGCGATAGCCGCCTCGCGGTCGGGACCTTCGAGTGGCGAGCCGGGGCCCGACGTCGTGGCCCGGCTCCGGGCTGCCGGCAGTGTCTTCGCCGTGGACGAGGCGCGGCTGCTGATGTCGGCCGCTCGCTCCCCGGCCGAGCTGGCCGAGATGGTGGAGCGACGAGCGGCCGGCCTGCCCCTGGAGACCATCGTCGGCTGGGCGGAGTTCTGTGGGCTTCGGATCGCGGTGGAGCCGGGAGTCTTCGTACCGCGACGGCGTACCGAGCTCCTCGTGCAGCGTGCCACCGCGCTCGCACCGCCGCACGCCGTCGTCGTCGACCTCTGCTGCGGAAGCGGGGCCATCGGGGTGGCGCTGGCGGCGGCCGCGGGCACCATCGTGCTCCACGCCGTCGATATCGACCCGGTCGCGGTACGTTGCGCGCGGAGAAACGTCGAGCCGGTCGGCGGCCACGTCCACCAGGGCGACCTGTACGCGCCGCTGCCGCCAGAGCTGTGGGGGCGTGTCGACCTGCTGCTCGCGAACGCACCGTACGTCCCGACCTCGGCAATCAAGACCATGCCGCCGGAGGCCCGGCTCCACGAGCCGCGCATCACCCTCGACGGTGGGGACGACGGCCTCGACGTCCAGCGGCGGGTGATCTCCGGAGCGGCGGGTTGGCTGGCGGCCGGAGGTCATCTGCTCCTGGAGACCAGCCGGAACCAGGCACCGATCAGCGTTGAGATCATGGCCGCCGGGGGGTTCCAGCCGGAGGTGGTCCGCTCCGACGACCTGGACGCCACCGTCGTCGTCGCTACGC
>JAWWPH010000095.1:0-4521 GCA_033850875.1 Nocardioidaceae bacterium
GCGCCGACGTACAGCCCCGGGGACGGCCCCCAGCGCATGAACCCGACGAGGCAGAGGAACCAGAAGGCACCGAGCACGTCCGGCCGGGCGGACACGAACAACCCGAACGCCGCGTAGCCGCCGAGCAGAGCCAGCGCCAGTGACATGCACAGCCGCGTACGCGCGGCCACGAACGCCGTGCGCCCGATCGCCAGGGCAGCCAGATAGACCAGGCCGTGCCCGGGCGGGACGTACATCGGGACGTTGTGGAACCGGTAGACGTACACCCCGAGCAACGGCGAGAAGGTGAACTCGACGAGCGATGCGAAGACCACCACGACCGCGGTCTGCACGCGGACGAGCGGCGACTCGCGGAGCAGGACCGCGGCCAGCACCAGCCAGGTCGCGGCGCCGAGGGCCCGCTGCACGTCATGGCCGGCGCCGGAGTCCACGACGAGCACGGCGGTGATCCACCCGATCACGCCCGCGACGATGACGCCGGACGGCCACGGGCTCGCGCTGTCGTGCCGGCGCGGCGGAGCCTGCAGCGCGGTCGTCACGGCGCCCATCCTCGCAGTTCTGCCCGTTCGGACCTATCGCGGGACACCGCGGCGGCGCTACGGTCAACTCCTGCAGATCGCCCACGATGAGGCTGCGGGAGGCCAGGGTGCATATCAGCGAGGTGCTCAAGAGCAAGGGAGACGCGGTCGTCACCGTCTCCCCTGAGACGACGGTGCGCGACCTGGTGGCGATGCTGGCCGAGCACAACATCGGCGCGGTGGTCGTGAGCACAGCGGACGAGCCGCTGGTCGGCATCGTCTCCGAACGCGACATCGTGCGTGGGCTCGTCGACGGCACCGGCGTCCTCGACGCCACCATCTCCGACATCATGACCTCGCAGGTCCGTACCGCCGAGCCGACGGCCACGGTCGAGGACCTGATGCGCCTGATGACCGACCACCGCGTCCGCCACATCCCGGTCGTGACCGGCGGCCGGCTGGAGGGGATCGTCTCGATCGGTGACGTGGTGAAGTCCCGCATCCGTGAGCTCGAGTTCGAGCGCGACCAGCTCGAGTCGTACGTCTCCAACGCGCAGTAGCCCCGCGACCGTCGGGTCGACGCCAGGGGCGCCGGTCGCCGTGCCCTAGGGTGAGGCGATGACCGAGAAACCCGAGATCGACTTTCCCGGCACCACGCCGCCTACCGAGCTGCAGATCACCGACATCACCGTCGGCGACGGAGCCGTGGCGAGCTCCGGCTCGACGGTGGTCGCGCACTACGTGGGCGTGGCGCACTCCAACGGTGAGGAGTTCGACGCCTCGTACAACCGCGGAGAGCCGCTGTCGTTCCGGCTCGGTGTCGGCCAGGTCATCTCCGGCTGGGACGCCGGCATCGAAGGCATGCGCGTCGGCGGTCGCCGTCAGCTCGTGATCCCGCCCCACCTGGCGTACGGGGATGCCGGAGCCGGGTCGGCGATCGCCCCCGGAGAGACGCTGATCTTCGTCGTCGACCTGGTCGACGTGCGCTGAGCCGCGCTCGCCGGACGGCATCGCCGCAGCCGACCCGCCTGTTCGTCGCGGTGCCGCTGCCACCGGAGATCGTGCTGCACCTCGACGAGCGGCTCGACGTGACGCGGTCGGCGCTGTCCGACCTGCGGTGGGTCCCGGCCGGACGGTGGCACATCACGCTCGAGTTCCTGGGCGAGTGCGGGCGCCACGAAGCCGACCGCCAGCTGGGGCGATGGTCTCGCCGAGCGGCTCGGGTCGGACCGTTCGACATGTCCCTCGCCGGCGCCGGCGCGTTCCCACGAGCGTGGAAGGCCCGGGTGCTCTACGCCGGCGTGCGTACCGACGCCGATACCTGGCGACGCCTCGCCGCCGCCGACCAGGTCCCGCACGTCACGCTCGCGCGTACCCGTCAGACGCAGGACCTCACCGGTGTCGTCGAGTCGCTGGCCACCTATACCGGCCCTGCGTGGCGGGTGGACCACATCGCCATGATGGCGTCGTACCTGCGCGGCTCCGGTGACCGTGGACCTCGCTACGAGCCGCTCGAGACGCTGGAGCTCGGTCCCGGCTAGCCGGGACCATTCTGCTCCGCGCGGAGCTCCACGATGCGGTAGCCGGTCGTCCCGACGGTGACCAGGTCACCCACATGCAGCTGCCGGCCGCGGCGGGGCTCCACCTCACCGTTGACGCTCACCGCACCGGTCGCGAGCAGCGCCTTCACGTCGCTGCCCTGGTCGACCGCGTCGGCCACCTTGAGGAACTGTCCGAGCCGGATCACATCGCCACGGATCGGCACCGAGGCGACGGCGGTCATCGGCCCACCTGTCGTGTCACCGGCCGGGGGACCGCGTGTCCACGACCAGCACGACGGTGAACGCGAATACGACGACCGCCGCACCGGCGACCACTACCACCGACGCCGGAACGGCCGTGGCGAGCAGCAGCACAGCAGCGACGATCAGCGACACCACGACGGCGACCGCGATCTTCGGGTCGTCACCGATGATGAGGTCGAAGAAGAAGTCCCCGAGGACCTTCAGCGCCCTCATACCAGCACTTCGCGATCCATCGTGCCGGGGGCGGTCGCGCGGGAGCGGAGCCAGGCGATGAGCACCCGGGACCAGACCGTCCAGAAGACCAGGAGCCCGACGATGGCCCAGTCGCTGCCCGGCCAGTCCAGGCTCGAACCCGACGAGGTGAAGATGCCGAGCCCCTCCATGGACCAGAACGTGCCGAAGCTGACCAGCATGAGCCCCACCACGTACTTGAGCGTGTTCTCAGGGATGCTCGCCAGGGGCCGGTGCACGACGAGACCGAGCGTCGTGACGACCAGGGCAGCGGCGACTCCGCCCGCGGCCGCGAGCGGCACGTTCCCGGCATTGAGCCCAAAGGTCAAGACGATGAAGACGACCTCGACGCCTTCGAGGAAGACCGCCTTGGCGGAGATGATGAACCCGAACGAGTCGAGGCCCAGGATCGTGCGGGACCGCGCGGTCTGCGCCGCAGCCGCCTGCTCCTCGTAGATGGCCTGCTCGTCGTGGACGGACTTCAGCCCCGCGGAGCGGAGGATCGCCTTGCGCATCCACTGCAGGCCGAAGATGAGCAGCAGGGACCCGATCACGAGCTGCAGGGCGGACGTCGGGAGCCAGGAGGCCAGGGCGTACCCGGCGGCGGTCGTGAAGACGACGAGCGCGAGCAGACCGCCGACGGTGCCGGCGATCGCCGCTCGCCAGCCCCGGGTGAGGCCCATCGCGAGCACGATCGTCAGCGCCTCCGTGCACTCCACGAACGACGCCAGGAAGCTGGAGGTCAGCAGGCCCCACTCCGCACCGGTCACGGCGTCAGCGTACTCGTGGACCGGGCCGGGTTTCCGCGCTCGCCTTGCGGGTACGGGGTCCTCTCACCCACGATCTGGAGGATCTCGATGAGACTGTTCCGCACCGCCGCCGCCGTCGGCCTGGCGAAGAAGGGGTACGACATCCTCCGCAAGCCGGAGAACCAGGCCCGGATCAAGAGCGGCATCTCGGCCCTGCGCTCGAAGGCCGCCTCGCGGGGCCGCAAGGGCGCACGCTCAACCTGAGCCGTACCCGGCCGGCCCCCGCCTCGTCGGGGCCGGCACGGTCAGCGGTCGTTGAACGTGTCCGGATCCGGTCCCATCCGCTCACCCGACTCCAGGGCGCCCAGTGTGGACATGTCGTCGTCACTGAGGGTGAAGTCGAAGACGTCGATGTTGGCGGCGATGCGCTCCGGCGTCACTGACTTGGGGATGACGACGTTGCCGAGCTGCAGGTGCCAGCGGAGCACGACCTGGGCGGTCGTCCGATCCAGCCGGTCCGCCAGCGCCGCTAGCGTCGGCTCGTCCAGCAACGCCTTCCCCTGCCCCAGCGGGCTCCAGGCCTCCGTGACGATGTCGTGGCGGGCGTGGAACGCCCGCAGATCGGCCTGCTGCAGGTACGGGTGAAGCTCCACCTGGTTGACCGCCGGCACGACGTCGGTCTCCTCGAGCAGGCGCTGCAGGTGCTCCGGCGTGAAGTTCGAGACGCCGATCGCGCGGGCGCGCCCGTCCTCGGCCAGCTTCTGCAAGGCCCGCCAGGTCTCTACGTAGAGGTCGTGGGCGGGCAGCGGCCAGTGGACGAGGTACAGGTCGACCGTCTCGAAGCCCAGCTCGGACAGGCTCGTGTCGAAGGCCCGCATCGCGGCGTCGTAGCCGTGGTCGGAGTTGGCGAGCTTCGTGGTGACGAAGATCTCGTCGCGTGGGATACCCGAGCGCCGAACGGCCTCCCCCACACCCCGTTCGTTGCCGTACCCGGCGGCCGTGTCGACGAGCCGGTACCCACTGTCGAGAGCGGACGAGACCGCGGCGGCGGTCTCGTCCGGGGGGATCTGGAACACCCCGAAGCCCAGGACGGGGATCTGCACGCCGTTGTTGAGCGTCGTGGTCGAGACAGCGGTCATCAGCCCTCCGCGGGTCAGTAGGTCGAGCGGCACCCAGGCCGGGCGACCGAAGCGTAGCCGACGCCGCCGCCGGGCGCCG
>JAWWPH010000341.1:0-4015 GCA_033850875.1 Nocardioidaceae bacterium
TCATCATGGCGACGATGAACGGCGCCGCCGTGAGCGCCGACTCGCCCGCGCCGGGGGCCATCAGGCCGAGGCAGACCGCAAGAGCCGACAGGAGCAGCCATGAGTGCCAGGGGCTCGAGGTCCCCCCGGCGAGCCGCAGCCGCCGGAAGTGCGCCAGGCCGACAAGCCAGGAGCCGAGGAAGCCGGCCAGTCCCGCCAGCCCCACGACTCGCCGCCAGCCCGTCGCGTCGTCCAACATCACACTGAGCGGGTTGACGAGGTAGACCAACCAGATGACCGCGAACAGCCAGCCGAAGCGGGCGCCCGACCTCGGCACCATGCTGACCGCCGCGACCGATGCCGTCCTCGACGTGTCGCTCACGCCTGCGACGCTAGCCACGACGCCTGTGCCGGCACAACGCCGGCCGGCGCGAGAGCGGGGAGCAACTCATCCGCACGGCCGGCTCACACCCGGGCCGTGTCCCGGCGGAAGCGCCAGCCGGCACCTGCCACGAAGACGAGCGTCCACGCCACGACGTTGACGACGGCCGTCGCCAAGGTGCCGGTGCTCGTCAGCGGGTAGCGCGCGATCACGCCGACGCCGTAGACGGGGGTGAACTTCGCGATGGTCGCGAACGTGTGACCCATCTGGTCCAGCGGGACGAACAGACCACCGGCGAACGACAGCAGGGCGAGCGCAGGGCCGAGGATCTGCATCACGTTCTCGCTGGGCAGCAGGTAGCCCATGAACAGGCCGAAGGCGGCGAAGACGACCGCGCACAGCCAGGCGAGCAGTCCTGAGCCGAGCCAGACCCTCGAGGGCATGTCCGCACCGAAGAAGGACCCGACCGCGAACACGACGACGACGGCGGACAGTCCGAGCGTCATCGCCACGACCAGCTTGACGGCGACGTACGCGAGCGGGTTCAGGGGCGTCAGGCGCAACTGCCGGCTCCAGCCCACGGCACGCTCCACCGACACCGCGGCACCACCGCTCGTCGTGGCGAGCATCGCGCCGTACACGGCCATGCTGATCAAGACGTAGGCCGTGACGTTGCCGTTGCCTACGCGCTGGTGCTTGTAGCTCGAGTCGGTGCCGAAGAGCAGGAAGAACACCGACGGCATGATCAGGGTGAAGATGAGCGTGCGCTTGTTGCGGAGCATCCGGCGCAGCTCCAGCCGCACGAACGTCAGGCTGAACCCCCCGAGTGCAGTCGTACGCCGGGACCGGTCGGCGGGGAGGGTGCTGGTGCTCATGACGGGACTCCTTCGGGTGATGTGCTCGTGAGCGCCACGAAGGCGTCCTCGAGGTTGCTCGAGCTGATCTCCAGGTCACGGGCGGGCGTCGACGTCAGCAGGTAGCGGGCCACGGCGTCGCTGTCGCCGCCCCGGATCAGGACCGTGTCGCCGCGCCGCTCGACCGACTCCACCCCCGGCAGCTGAGCCAGGTCGTCGTGCCGGACGCCGGGCAGGGTGGCCCGGACGGTGCGTCCGGAGGCCATCGCCTTGATCTGCGACGAGGTGCCGTCGGCGACCACCGACCCGTTGCGGACCAGCACGATCCGGTCGGAGTACAGGTCGGCCTCCTCGAGGTAGTGCGTCGCGAAGATCACCGTGCGTCCCCGCTCGGCGTCGTGGCGGATCGCGCTCCAGAAGTCCCTCCGCCCGCTCACGTCCATCCCGGTCGTCGGCTCGTCGAGGATGAGGAGCTCAGGGTCGGGCAGCAAGGACATGGCGAACCGCAGCCGCTGCTGCTCACCGCCGGAGCACCTGCCGACCATCCGGTCGGCGATCGACGCGATGCCCGCTCGCTCGAGGACCTCCTCGACGGGCCGGGACGTCGGGAACAGTGACGCCGTCACCTGGACCGTCTCCCGGACCGTGTAGTCCTTGAGCAGGCCGCCGGTCTGCATCACCGCCGAGACCAGCCCGTGCGACATCGCGTCGTGGGGCGCCATCCCGAAGACGGAGAGCCGACCCGCGGTCGGCCGGGACAGACCCAGCACCATGTCGATGGTGCTGGTCTTGCCGGCGCCGTTGGGACCGAGGAGTGCGACGATCTCCCCGGGGTCGATGGTCAACGTCACGTCGTCGACCGCGACGACGGAGCCGAACGTCTTGCGAACACCGTCGAGGGCCACCGCGGCAGCGCAGAGCCCGGACACTGGGGGTGAGGTCATGCCTGAACTGTGCCGCGACGCAGGCGCGGCGCACTAGATCAGGCGTCACGAACCGACGATGACGGATGTCACGGGTTGACGCCGGCGCCGCCCTGTTCTACCTTACCTGTATTCATCCGAAGCAGATTCGGACTAAATGTGTGAGGACTACCCATGACATCTTCCGAGACCGCGTCCGCGCAGGTCGTGGTACGCACCGAGGGGTCCGGCCCCGCCACCTGGGCGATGGGCTCGCTCTTCGAGCGGCTGGTGAACGCCGACGAGTCCGGCGGCGAGCTGGGCGCGTCGCTGATCACGCAGCCGCCGGGCATCGCCACGCCGCTGCACCGGCACACGAGGGAGGCGGAGGCCTTCTTCGTGCTCGACGGCACCCTCACCTACCGCGCCGGCGACGACGTTCACCACCTCTGTGAGGGCAGCTTCATCTACCTCCCCGCGGGAATCCCCCACGCGTTCCGCATCACCGGCAGCTCGCCGGCGCGCTTCCTGGGCCTCACCGTGCCGGGCCACCTGCTGGACCTGTACGACGAGGTCGGCATCCCCGCCGCGGAGCGCCGGCTCCCGGGCAAGGACGGCCTGTCGATGGAGGCCGAGATCGCCCGCTGGAACGAGGTCGGCCCGCGGTACGGCCTCGAGGTGGTCGGCCCCCCGCTGCCCGAGGGGACCTGAAGGCACCCGGGGCCCCTCGGCGGTAACTGGGTGACCCCTCGGCGCCAACTGGGTGACCCTCGGCGAAAACCACCTGACCGTCGGCGGGAACCCCCTGACCCTCGCCGGGAATTGCGTGACCCCTCGGCGGGGACTACGAGGACAGCGGGCGGCGGGTGCTGAAGATCAGCGTTCCCGGCACCAGCCGACCGCGAACCGGTCCCCATCCGCCCCAGACCCGCTCGTGCCCCGGCGGCCAGGTCGGCTCGGTCAGCCGGTCGACCACCAGACCGGCGGCCCGGATCGCGCCGACCCAGTCGGCGAGGGTGTGGTGCGGCTCGACGTAGGACGGGCGGCCGTCGGCGTCGAGCTCGACGTACGGTGTCGCGTCGAAGTACGACCGGCTGACCGTGAGGCCTGCCGGGCCCGGGTCGTCGGGGAACATCCACCGGACGGGGTGGACGACGGAGAACACGAAGACGCCCCCCGGCCTCAGCACCCGCGACGTCTCGGCCAGGGCTGTCGCGATGTCGAGCACGAAGGGCAGCGCTCCGAACGCCGAGCAGGCCAGGTCGAAGCAGGCGTCGGCGAACGGCAGTGACGTCACGGTGCCGCAGACGACCGGTACCGGGTGGCGGCGCTCCTGGTCGATGCGCCTGCTGTGCTGCAGCTGCCGAGCGGACAGGTCGACCCCTACCGCCTCGGCGCCGTTGTCCCGCAGCCAGCGGGCGCACTGGGCCGCTCCGCACCCGATCTCGAGGACACGCCGGGAGGCGACGTCGCCCAGCAGGTGGGCGTCGGCCTCGTCCAGCCCCTCGGGCGACCAGACGAAGCCGGCGTCGGTGAGGAACCCGCCGTGCTCGCGCTGGTAGTCGTCTGCCTCGGCGTCCCAGTCCCGGCGGTTGGCGCGCTGGGCCTCGGCGTCGCTGACGTCGCGGAAGGCGGCCGGGGGCGTGTCCACGAGCCCGACGCTATCGCCGGACGTCGCCGGCTCAGTGCCCCGCCTCGTGCCAGGTGCGCCCTACCCCCACCGACACCTCGAGCGGCACAGCGAGGTCGGCCGCGGCGGCCATCTCTCGGCGCACCAGCGCCTCCAGCACCTCGCGCTCGCCGTGCGCCACCTCGAAGACGAGCTCGTCGTGGACCTGGAGGAGCATCCTCGACGCGAGGCCCTCACGGATCAGGGCCGCGTCGACGCGCAGCATCGC
>JAWWPH010000361.1:0-3378 GCA_033850875.1 Nocardioidaceae bacterium
CGAAGCCCTGCCAGAGCGCGAGTGCCACGAAGCCCAGGGCGACCACCCACAGCAGCGGCTTCCCCAACGGCTGTTGCGCCAGCTGACGCATCGCGCCGTTCTGGTTGGCGGCCCCGGAGCTGTTCCCGAAGGCCAGCTGCAGCGCCAGCCACGCGATCAGCAGGTGGACGACCCCGTACGACGCCAACCCGACCCTGATGGCCCGTTCCAGCCACTCGCTGTTCTCGACCTGCTTGGCCGTGCTCTGTGCGTTGCTCACGCGGGACCTCCCAGGGGTCTGGAAGGACTCTACCTGCCCGCTCGCCCTAAATGCGAGGTTCCTCACGCGTCGCGCAGGGCCCGGACCACTCGCTGCACGGAAACCGGTCGTGGAGTCCGCAGGTGCTGGGCGAACAGGCTCACCCGCAGCTCCTCGAGCATCCAGCGGACCTCGCGCAGCGCCTCACTCGGCACCTCGTCCGGCGGGCGGCCGTCGACGGCGCTGCGGTACGCCGCCTGTACCTCGGCCATCGAGGCCATCAGGACGGCGTCGCGGCGAGGGTCGGACGCCAGCTTGTCGAGCCGCTCGCCCATCGCCGCGAGGTATCGCGGGTAGTGCTGGAGCCACGTACGCCCCGCGTCGGCGACGAACCCGGGGTACACAAGACCCGCCCACTGCTGCTTCATGTCCGTCAGGGCCGGGAGCACGGCGAGGTCGGCGCGCCCGGAGAGCCGGCGGTCGATGGCGTACGCGTCGACGAGCACGCCTCTGACCCGCTGGACGATATCCTTCACCAGCGCGGGCGCGCGGTTGCGCACCTCCCCGCACAACGACGAGAACCCGGCCTCGTCCCACGGCGGGCCCCCGCAGTCCTGCACGACTTCGTCGACGGCGGCGGCGTAACAGTCGTCAAGGAGCGCGGGCACGCTCCCGTGCGGGTTGAGGCCGAGCGCCAGCTTCTCGGCGTTGTCCATGGACCTCACGACCGCCGGACCGGGAGACGGGACAGCCAGCATCACCAGCCGGCGGACGCCGAGCCGCATGGCCGCCCGCTGCTCCGCGGCGGTGCCCAGCACCTTGACCGAGACGCTCGTGCCCTCGTCCACGAGCGCGGGGTAGCCGGTCACCTCGTGACCCGCACGCGTCTGGACGTACACCGTGGGGAGGGTCGCGATGTCCCAGGTCGTGAGTCCCGTACGCTCCAGGCCCGAGGCGACGGCGGAGATGGCCTCGCCTGCGACCGATCGCAGCTCGTTCTTCAGCGAGTCGAGGTCCTTGCTCCGTCCGAGCACCTCCCCCTGCAGCGACAGCACGCGAAACGACGGGCGTAGATGGCTCGGGACCTTGTCGAGCTGCCAGTCGTCGCGGTGGACGACAACGCCGGTGGTACGCCGCATGTACCTCTCCAGCGATGCCAGCAACGGCTCCTCGCCGGGGGTCGTGACCGCGAGGAAGGCGCGGGCGTGGTTCGGCGCCGGCACGAAGTTGACGCGCAGGCGCTTCGGCAGCGAGCGGATCAGGGCCACGACGAGCTCCTCTCGCAAGCCTGGAACCGGCCACGAGAAGTCGGCCGACTGGACCTGGGCGAGCGTCGTCACGGCGATGTCGACGGTCACCCCGTCGCTGGGAGCGCCGGGGTCGAACTCGTACACGAGCGGAAGCTCAGCGTCGCCGTGTCGCCAGGCGTCGGGGAAGTCTTCCGGCGAGACGTCCGCGGCGTCGTCGTGCACGACCATGTCGAGGGACAGCGTGAGCAGGTCGGGCTCGGTGCGGCGGCGCTGCTTCCACCAGGAGTCGAAGTGTGCGGTGGAGACCACGTCGGCGCCGACCCGTTCGTCGTAGAAGTCGAAGAGGGTCTCGTCGTCCACCACGATTCCCCGGCGACGCGCGCGCTGCTCGAGCTCGGCCGCCTCCTCGAGAACGGCCGCATTATGGGCGAAGAAGCGGTGGTGCGTGCGCCACTCCCCCTGCACCAGCGCGTGCCGGATGAAGAGCTCGCGGGCGACCTCCGGGTCGATGCGGCCGTAGTTGACGAGCCGCTCGGAGACGATGGGGACGCCGTACAGCGTCACCTTCTCCATGGCCATCACGGCGCCGCGCTTGCGGGACCAGTGCGGCTCGCTGTAGGACCGCTTGACCAGATGCGCGCCGATCGACTCCGCCCACTCGGGGACGATCTCGGCGTTGACCCTTCCCCACAGCCGGCTCGTCTCGACGAGCTCGGCAGACATCACGAACGGCGGCTGCTTCTTGGCCAGCGCCGAGCCCGGGAAGATCGCGAAGCGCGTCCCACGGGCCCCGAGGTAGTCCCGCTTCTCGACGTCCTTCATGCCGATGTGCGACAGCAGACCGGCGAGCAGCGAGCGGTGCACGGCCTCCGCCGGGGCGGGGGTCTTGGGCAGCCTGAACCCGAGCTGCTTGCAGACCTGTCTCAGCTGCGCATCGAGGTCCTGCCACTCGCGGATCCGCAGGTAGTTGAGGAAGTCGGACCTGCAGAGCCTGCGGAAGGCGCTCGACGACAGCTCCGTCTGCGACTCGCTGATGTACCGCCACAGGTTGAGCACTCCGGCGAAGTCCGACGTCTGGTCGGCGAACCGGCGGTGCTTGGCGTCGGCCTGCTCCTGCTGGTCGGCCGGCCGCTCCCTGGGGTCCTGGATGGACAACGCCGCCGCGACGATCACGACCTGGCGCAGGCAGTCGTTGCGGTCGGCCTCGACGATCATCCGGGCGAGACGGGGGTCGACGGGCAGCTGTGCCAGCTTGCGCCCGATGGCCGTGAGCCGGGGCTGACGGGGGTTGGTGATCGCCCCGATCTCCTCCAGCAGCTGGATACCCGCCTGGACGCTGCGGCTGTCGGGCGGCTGCATGAACGGGAACCGCCCGATGTCGCCAAGCCCGAGTGACGTCATCTGCAAGATGACCGAGGCGAGGTTGGTCCTCAGGATCTCCGGATCGGTGAACTCGGGTCGCGCCTCGAAGTCCTCCTCGGCGTACAGGCGGATGCACACTCCCTCGGCGACGCGCCCGCAGCGGCCCTTGCGCTGGTTGGCGCTCGCTTGGGAGATCGGCTCGATCGGCAGCCGCTGCACCTTCGTACGGGCGCTGAACCGCGAGATCCGCGCCAGCCCGGTGTCGACCACGTACCGGACGCCCGGGACGGTCAGTGACGTCTCGGCGACATTGGTGGCGAGGATGACGCGGCGTTTGTCGTGTGGCGCGAACACCCGGTGCTGCTCGGCGGACGACAGCCTCGAGTAGAGCGGCAGCACGTCGAACGCCTGTCCGGGCCGCGTGGCGGCCGCAGGTTGGAGCCGCTTCAGCACGTCGGCCGCGTCGCGGATCTCCCGCTCGCCCGACAAGAAGACCAAGATGTCGCCCGGCCCCTCGGTGACGAGTTC
>JAWWPH010000196.1:0-6273 GCA_033850875.1 Nocardioidaceae bacterium
ACGAGCTCAGACACACAGCGGCAAGCCTGGCCATTAGCGCGGGTGGGAACGTCAAGGCGGTTCAGCGGATGCTCGGGCACA
Source organism: Nocardioidaceae bacterium (assembly GCA_033850875.1). Lineage (GTDB taxonomy): Bacteria > Actinomycetota > Actinomycetes > Propionibacteriales > Nocardioidaceae > DASQEH01. The sequence continues at coordinate 82 of JAWWPH010000196.1, forward strand.
AGTCAGCAAGCATGACGCTGGACGTGTATGCCGACCTGTTCGAGGACGACCTGAACTCGGTCGCCGACCGGCTTGACGCGGCGACATGGAAACGTGGTGTGCCCGAGATGCGCCCTGGAGCCACCATCACGCCGATTACGCACCGTGACATCGCCCGCTGACCTGCGGCTTTGTCGGTGCGCCCGGCAGGATTCGAACCTGCGACCGGCGGATTAGAAGTCCGCTGCTCTATCCAGCTGAGCTACGAGCGCGAGGGAGACACCCCGCACGGAGTCTACTGACGCGTACCGTCCGGAGACGGTGTAGCGCCCGTCCCTCGCGCCACTCGTCGAGGAAGCTGTCGACGACAGCCGAGCCCCGACCGGGCCGGCGACGTCCGAGTAACCTCGACTCGTGACGACCTCGACGCTGCCCGCACCCGGGAGGCTGTCGAGCGCCACACCGACGAAGCCCGGTAGCGGGCAGCGAGCGGCGCGGATACTCACCGTCGCCGTCTTCGTGGCCCTCGCGGCATGGTGCGGCTGGCTCCTGTACTCGGATCTGGACGCGGTGATCGGCCGACGCGCGTTCGTCTATGCGGTGCTCTTCGCGTTCGCACCGGTCGTGCCCATGGTTGCCGTCTTCGTCTGGCTGGACCGGCTACGCCCCGAACCCACCCGGCTGCTCCTTGCAGCGCTGACCTGGGGCGGGCTCATCGCCACCTACGTGTCGCTGCGGCTCAACGGCTGGCTCGCGGCCGACCTGGGCGACCGGTTCGGTGCGAGCGCCCGCAGCGCCGTGTTCGTGGCGCCGTGGGTCGAGGAGGCGTGCAAGGCGACGATCATCTTCGCGATCGCCTGGTGGCGCCGCCACGACTTCAACGGCGTCATCGCGGGCGTCGTGTATGCGGGGGTCACCGGCATCGGCTTCGCCTTTACGGAGAACATCGTCTACTACGGACAGATCTTCCAGCACGTCCACGACCTCGGTGACGACGACGGCGCGGCGATGGGCGCCGTCCAGAGTCTCTTCCTCTGGAGGGGAGTCGCTGCTCCTTTCATCCACCCGATGTTCACGATGATGACCGGACTCGGCATCGGCCTGGCCGTCCGGTACCGCAACGTCGGTGTGCGAGTGGTGGCGCCCGTAGTGGGCTACTGCACGGCCGTCCTCTTGCACATGGGCTACAACACGGCAGCATCCTTCGCCGTGGGTCGCGCACTGGTGGGGGTGTATGTCGGGATGCTCGTCCCCACCTTGCTCGTCGTCTCGACGGTCGTTGCCTGGGCAGCTCGCCACCAGCGTCGGGTGCTCGCCGCCCGGCTGCAGGACTACACCGTGTACGGATGGCTCAAGCCCGCTCAGATCCCGTACCTGGTCGCCCGAACGGAGCGTGCCGCCTTCCGCCGGCAGGCGAAGGCGTTGGGGCGACCGGAGCTCGAACGGGTGCGGAGCCTCCAGCGAGCCGGAGTAGACCTCGGGACCCTGCGCGACCGGATGGTGCGCGGCGTCGCCAGTGACGACGAGCTCGATCGGGAGGCTGGGCTCATCTGCGAGGTACGCGACCAGTTGGGGAGAGTCGTCCTGCCGGCCGGGCTTGCGGGCAACGCGGATCTGGTGTCACCTCGCTCGAGCTGGTGACGGGCGTGGGAGCAGCGGGAGGTGGCTGGCCCTACACTTCGACCACTGACGGTCAATCTGGGTGATCCCGGACAGGAGGTGCGCATGAGCGAGTTCGACACGCCCGCGCACCTCATCTCCCTCCTGGTGCAGTTGCGCAAGGCGCTCGACGACGGGTACCTCCCGTTCGCTGCTGCTGACGCCAACGCCGCGCGTGCGGAGAGGGCTGCGGTCATCAAGCAGCTCGACGACTACATCGTCCCCCGGCTGGTCCAGATCGACGCCCCTCTCCTGACCGTGGTCGGGGGATCGACGGGCGCAGGGAAGTCCACTCTCGTCAACAGCCTGGTCGGCAGCCGGGTCACCATCCCCGGCGTACTCCGGCCGACCACGCGGTCGCCGGTGCTCGTCCACAACGTCGCCGACGCACAGTGGTTCGGTACCGATCGGCTGCTTCCGGAGCTCGTGCGTACCGACCATGCCACGCACGACCAGGGCACGTTGCAGCTGGTGCCCACCGACCGGCTGCCTGCGGGGATCGCCGTCCTGGACGCGCCGGACGTCGACTCGGTCGAGGAACGCAACCGTGAGCTGGCTGCGGAGCTGCTCGCCGCAGCCGACCTGTGGTTGTTCGTGACGTCGGCGGCCCGGTACGCCGATCAGGTGCCCTGGGACTTCCTGAAGTCGGCCGCCGAGCGGAGCACCGCCGTCGCCATCGTGCTGGACCGGACCACCCCGGCGGCGGTGCAGGAGGTGAGCGCCCACCTCACGCGCATGCTGGAGGCGCGGGGGTTGGGCGAGTCCACGCTGTTCACCGTGCCGGAGTCGGTCGTCGACGACGAAGGCCTGCTGCCTGCTGAGGCGGTCGCCGACATCCGGGGCTGGCTCGACGACCTCGCCTCGGACGCGACGGCCCGCTCGGCCGTCGTCCGCAAGACACTCGACGGAGCCCTGTCGGCGCTCGGCCACCGGGTGCGTACCGTTTCGCGGGCGCTGAGAACCCAGGAGCAGATCGCTGCCCAGCTTCGCAACGACGTGCTCGCTGCCTATGCCGACGGGCTCGACGCGTTCGACCATGCGACCGGCGACGGCACGCTGCTGCGCGGCGAGGTGCTCGCGCGTTGGCAGGACTTCGTCGGTGCCGGTGAGTTCATGCGCAGCCTGGAGGACAAGGTCGGGCGTCTGCGTGACCGTCTCGTCAGCGCGGCGCGGGGGCGTACGCAGCCGGTCCAGCGGCTCACCGTCGCGGTCGAGTCCGGTCTCGAGACCCTTATCGTCGAGCACGCGGAGTCCGCGGCCGAACGGGCGGCGCTCGCGTGGCGCTCGCTGCCTGCGGGGGCACAGCTGCTGGCGACCGCGCCGGGAGACATCACCCGCGCCTCCAGGGACTTCAGGGCGAGGACCGAGAAGGCTGTACGCGAGTGGCAGGACGACGTCTTGAGCCTTGTCCGCACCGAGGGCGCGGAACGCCGGGCGACGGCCCGGTTCCTTGCCTACGGTGTCAACAGCCTGGGCGTGGTGCTGATGATCGCCGTGTTCTCCCAGACCGCGGGGCTGACCGGCGCCGAGGTCGGCATCGCCGGCGGCACGGCGGTACTCGGGCAACGCATCCTCGAGGCCGTCTTCGGCGACCAGGCCGTACGCCGCCTCGTCGACGAGGCTCGGCGAGACCTGCACCGACGCGTCGAGGAGGACCTTCTCGCGCCCGACCGGCAGCGTTTCCTCGACCTGCTCGAACCTCGTGCCGTACCGGTCGGGGCCGCGCAGCGGATCCTGGAGCTGTCGCGTGACATCGAGAGTCTGCGGTGGGAGGCGCGGTCAGTGTGAACGCCGTTGCCGACACCCTCCGTCGCGTGACGGGGCGCCAACCCGATGTCGCCGAGCGGATCGAGGGGCTCCGCCGTGCCGCCGAGGCGGCACGGGGACGTCTCGACCCGGCCTTGGTCGACGAGGCCGACGCCGTCGTCGAACGCGCCGGTGGGCGACTCAAGCTGTCCGACCAGCACACCGTCGTCGCGCTTGCCGGCGCTACCGGATCGGGCAAGTCCTCACTGTTCAACGCTCTCTGCGGCCTCGACCTCGCCGGTGTCGGGGTCCGGCGCCCGACGACGTCGTGGGCGCTGGCATGCTCCTGGGGGCCGGAGGGCGCAGGGGAGCTGCTCGACTGGCTGGGAATCGCGCCGCGACACCAGGTCAACCGGATGGGAATGCTCGACGAGACCAAGCAGGACCGCGACCTGCAAGGGCTCGTGCTGCTCGACCTGCCCGACCACGACTCGACTGAGGTACAGCACCACCTCGAGGTGCAGCGCCTCGTCACGCTCGCCGACGTGCTGGTCTGGGTCCTCGATCCGCAGAAGTACGCCGATGCCGCCATCCATGACCGCTTCCTTCGGCCCCTGGCCACGCACTCCGACGTGATGATGGTCGTGCTCAACCACGTCGACGAGATCCCCGCCGGCGGAGTCGACGCGTGCCTGTCCGACGTCAGGCGCCTGCTCACCGCGGACGGCCTCGACGCGGTGCCGGTCTTCGCGACGTCGGCGACCAGGGGAGACGGGCTCGACGACCTGCGTCGGGCACTCGTCGGCCGGGTGTCGAAGAAGAGGCAGGCACGCGCCCGCATCCTGGCCGACGTCGACTCGGCGGCGCGGCGGCTCGACGAGGCGACGGGAATCGGCCATCCGGTGGACCTGCGCGGCCCGGTGCGCGACGAGCTCCAGGCGGCGTGTGTCCAGGCCGCGGGAGTGCCGGTCGTGGTCGACGCGATCCGATCCACGACGCTGCTGCGGGCGACCCGCGCGACGGGCTGGCCGGTGACGTCGTGGCTCTCGAGGATCCGTCGCGATCCGCTGCGGCGCCTGGGGCTCGGTACCGACCCCGTCGATGCGACCGACGCGAACGGCGTTGGGGTCTTGCGCCGCCAGGCAATTGAGGGTCGGATGCCGCAGCACGAGAGCGTCTCGCGCGCGCGCCTCGACGCGGCGGTGCGGGCGGTGTCCGACGGTGTCACTTCCGGGATGGCGACACCGTGGCAGAACGCCATTCGCACGGCGTCCACCTCGAGGGTCGGCGAGCTGACGTCGGCGTTGAACACCGCCGTGGCGCGTACCGACCTCGGGGTCTCGTCCGATCCATGGTGGTGGCGAGCCGTGCGCGTTGTGCAATGGGTCCTGTTCTCGGCAGCGGTTGTCGGTGCCCTGTGGCTCGCAGCGCTGGCCGGGTTGTCGTACCTGCGGCTCAGCGTCCCGGACACGGGTGACGTCAGGGGTATCCCGGTTCCGACCGTGCTGCTCGTCGCCGGAGTCGTCCTCGGAGTCCTGCTCTCGCTCCTGTGTCAGCGGCTGGCTCAGATGTCGGCCCGGCGTCGAGCCCGCCGGGCGGACAACCGTCTGCGGGCATCCATCGCCGAGGTGAGCGACAGCCTCGTCGTACGCCCGATTCAGGCCGAGCTGGACGCGTATGCCGAGTGTCGTCGAGGACTCGACACGGCGCTCAAGCGCTGACCCCGCCGGGTACGCCGACGGAGGCATTACGGAGTTGGGTCGGCGACACGCCGCGACGTAGGCTCTGGCGTCATGGCCGACTACGTCTTCACGCTCCGGAACGTGCGCAAGGCGCACGGGGACAAGGTGGTTCTCGACAACGTCACGCTGTCCTTCCTCCACGGCGCCAAGATCGGCGTCGTCGGGCCGAATGGTACGGGGAAGTCGACGCTGGTGAAGATCATGGCCGGCCTCGAGCAGCCCTCCAACGGCGACGCGCTTCTGGATCCCGGGGCCACTGTCGGCATCTTGCTGCAGGAGCCGCCGCTCACAGAGGGGAGGACGGTGCTCGACAACGTGGAGGAGGCCGTCGCGGACACGAAGGCGAAGCTGGCCCGCTACAACGAGATCGCGACCGAGCTGGCCGACCCCGAGGCGGACTACGATGCGCTGCTGCCCGAGATGGGAGACCTGCAGACCGACCTCGACCACGCCGGGGCGTGGGACCTCGACTCACGGCTCGAGCAGGCGATGGACGCCCTACGCTGCCCGCCGCCGGACGTTCTCGTCGACCGGCTGAGCGGAGGCGAACGCCGCAGGGTCGCTCTGTGCAAGCTGCTTCTGCAGCAGCCGGACCTGCTGCTGCTCGACGAGCCGACCAACCACCTCGACGCCGAAAGCGTCCAATGGCTCGAGCAACACCTGATCAAGTACCCGGGCGCGGTCCTGGCCATCACGCACGACCGGTACTTCCTCGACAACGTCGCCGAGTGGATCCTCGAGCTCGACCGCGGCAAGGCGCACCCGTACGAAGGCAACTACTCGACGTACCTCGAGACCAAGAAGGACCGGCTCGTCATCGAGGGGCGCAAGGACGCGAAGCGGCAGCGGATCCTCGAGCGTGAGCTGGAATGGGTTCGTTCCAACCCGAAGGCCCGTCAGGCCAAATCCAAGTCGAGGCTGGCGCGTTACGAGGAGCTCGCCGCCGAGGCCGAGCGGGGACGTCGCGTCGACCTCCAGGAGATCAACATCCCGGCCGGCCCTCGGCTGGGCGACGTCGTGCTGGAGTCCCGCAAGCTCGACAAGGGCTTCGGCGACCGTACGCTCA
>JAWWPH010000365.1:0-7441 GCA_033850875.1 Nocardioidaceae bacterium
TGAAGCCCGTTGAGCTCCAAACGGCGCTGTACCAGTGCTTGCCCCAGACGCCGTCACTGTCTCGATGACCCGGGGGCCAGGACAGCATCGCGTCCGTGAACGGCAGCGCGACATGTGCGCACAGCCCTTGCAGGTAAGCGGCCGGCTGCCGCAGGAAGTCGCTGGAGTCGATCACGAGTGGGGTCGCGCCGGCGGCCTGCAGCTCCTCGTACAGACGCCGCTGCTGCGGCAGGCCGATGTCGTCCGCCGTGACGCTGTCGCGCGAGCGGAGGTACGAGGCCACGACCTCGCGCGGGTCGCGGATCAACACCACGTTCGTGAGTTGTGCGATCCACGCCCGGTCGATGTCGTCGGTCAGATGGTGCGTCATGTGCTTCTGGTAGAACACGTCCACACCCGGCGGTACGGGCCCGAGCAGCGCCCGCACGACACGGCTCCAGTCGGTGTCGCCGGCGGCGATCACCTCGTCGCGACCCGGGTGGTCGAGGCCGGTGACCGCCAGGTAGTGGGCGTACAACGGCTCGTCGACCACCATCGAGTCCGGCCGGTTCTCCCAGGACCGCATCAACGCCGTCGAGATGTTGCGCGGGCCAGACCACATCGCGAGTCGGACGACCACGTCACCCTCTGCCGCGCGCCGCGACGTCGGCCGCAACGGCTTCCCGGTAGAGGGCCGTCAGCCTGCTCGTGACCGGACCGGCTCCCCCACCGCCGATCTGACGCCCGTCGACGTCGCGTACCGGCACGAGGCCCGCGAACGTACCGGTCACGAACGCCTCGTCGGCGCCGTACACGTCGGTCAGGCTGAAGTTCTTCTCGTACGCCGCGACGCCGGCCTCCCGCGCGACTCGCAGCACGGTTCCCCGCGTGATGCCCCCGAGGCTGTAGTCACCGCTCGACGTCCACAGCTCGCCGCGGCGGACGATGAAGAAGTGAGTCGAGTTGCACGTCGCGACGAAGCCGTGGGGGTCGAGCATCAGCGCCTCGTCCGCCCCCGCGGTGTACGCCTGGATGCAGGCGGTGATGTCGTTCAGCTTGCTGTGGCTGTTGAGCTTCGGGTCGAGCACGTCCGGGTACGGCCGTCGCACGTGCACCGTGAACAGCCGGATGCCGGCCTCGACGACCTCGGGCTTCGGCTCCTTGTACTCGGGGATCATCACGACCGTGGCCGGACCCGACGTCATGCGAGGGTCCTGGTACGGCGTGGTCTTCGTGCCCCGCGTCACCATCAGGCGTACGTGCACGCCGTCGCGCATGTCGTTGGCCGACAGCGTGTCGTACAGCGCCGCGGTCAGGGCTTCACGCGTCATCCCGATATCGAGCGCGATGGCCTTCGCGCCCTCGTACAGCCGGTCGAGGTGCCGCTCCAGGAAGGCCGGGTGACCCCCGTGGATCCGTAACCCCTCCCACACGCCGTCGCCGAGAACGAAGCCTGCGTCGAAGACCGACACCACGGCTTCCTGGCGGCGCTTGAGCTCCCCGTTGACGTAGATGAGAACGCGCTCGTTGCGTGCGTCGTCGGCGTACTCGTGGGTCCCGTGCACGGAGCCTGACGGCGGCTGCGACCCTCCCGCGTCCGGACTCGCGGGCTGTTCAGGGACGTTCTGCTCGGCCACGGCGGCGGATCCTCCGGCTCTGGGGGTGGGACCACGACTGTACGAGCGTAGAACCCGGCGAGCACGGAGCCGACCGGCGGCCGACAATGGGCGTGAGCATCCTGTGACCCGGTCCTGTTGAGCGCTCGGTCACGGCGATCTCAGCACGGCCGTCGTCAAGGGCGCTCCAGGTTTGCGGCGACCGCGGTGAGCGGACTTCAGCGTGCTTTGCGCGCACCCGCGTGGTAGGCAGGAGACGTTCTGCCACATTCCCCTACTCGAGGAGAACACCATGGGACTCGGCGACAAGATCAAGCACGGTGCCGAAGAGGCTTCCGGCAAGGCCAAGGAAGCAACGGGCAAGGCGACCGACGACGAGAGCATGCAGGCCGAAGGGCGCGCGGACCAGAGCAAGGCCAACATGAAGCAGGCCGGTGACAAGGTGAAGGACGCCGCCTCGGACGCGAAGGACGCCTTCAACAAGTAGCTCGCAACACCGTCTGCACGCAGGAACACCACGAACGATGGCGCGGATGCCGGCCCGGCTCACGATCGGCGAGCTCTCTCGGCGGTCAGGGGTCGCGGCATCCGCGCTGCGCTTCTACGAGACCGTGGGGCTGGTCGCCTCCGAGCGGACCATCGGGAACCAGCGACGCTACCCGCGCCACATGCTCCGTCGGGTGGCCTTCATCCGCGCCGCACAGAGAGTCGGGCTGAGCCTCGACGAGATCCAGGCCGCCCTCTCGGCCCTGCCCGACAAGCGCACGCCGACCAAGGCGGACTGGGAGCGTGTCTCCCGCGTCTGGACCGACCGCATCGACCACCAGATCGCCGACCTGGAGCGGCTGAAGACGAAGCTCACCGGGTGTATCGGCTGCGGGTGCCTCAGCCTGCGGACGTGCTCCCTGATGAACCCCGACGACGTGGAAGGCGACCGTGGGCCCGGCCCGGCATGGCTCGCCACCGACGAGAATTCCGGCCTCATCCGCGACTGAGACGAGCGACGCCTGCGTCGACGTGGTGGGAAGATCAAGTCATGGCCCTGCGGATCGTCGCGACCAACCCCGATCCGTCGTTGGTCACCCTGCTGCCATGGGACATTCCGCTGGAGGAGTGGACCGGCTCCTTCATGGTCCCCTTGCCGCGCGGCATCTCGCGGCACATCGTCCGGTTCGTCCGCCTGGGCACGCATGTGTACGCGGTGAAGGAGACCCGCGAGCCGATCGCCTTCGGCGAGTACCGGCTGCTGCGCGACCTGCGGCGGCTGAAGGCACCCGCCGTCGAGCCGGTCGGGGTGGTGACGGGGCGCCAGACCCGGAGCGGGGACACCATCGAGCCGTGTCTCGTGACCCGCCATCTCGGGTCGTCGATGCCCTACCGGGAGATGTTCTCCCGCGGCGTCCGGGTGGACACGCTTCCGCGCCTCGTCGACGCGCTGGTCGTCCTGCTCACCAGGCTCCACCTCGCCGGCTTCTTCTGGGGCGACTGCTCGCTGTCCAACACGCTGTTCCGGCGGTCGGCGGGCGAGTTCGCGGCGTACCTGGTCGACGCCGAGACCGGGGAGCTCCATCCCGACCTCAGCGACGGCCAACGGGCCTACGACCTCGACACCGCCAAGGGCAACCTCTTCGGGGAGATGCTGGACCTGCAGGCAGGCGGCTTCATGGATCCCGAGCTCGACCCCATCCCGATCGTCGAAGGCCTGCTCGAGCGGTACGACAGCCTGTGGTCCGAGCTGACCGGCGTGGAGGACTTCACGACAGACGAGATGTGGCGCATCCAGATGCGCATCGAGCGGCTCAACGACCTCGGCTTCGACGTCGACGAGCTCGACATCATCACCGACTGGGACGGTGCCACGGCGCGGATCCAGCCGAAGGTCGTCGACCCCGGTCACCACAACCGACGACTGCAGAGCCTGACGGGCCTCGACGTGGAGGAGAACCAGGCCCGTCGCCTGCTCAACGACCTCGACGCGTACGCCGCGGCCAACGAGCTCCAGAACGAGGAGCCGGCGCTGGTGGCACACCGCTGGCTGACGGAGGTGTTCGAGCCGGTCACCCGGATGGCGCCGCCGGACAGGCGCTCGCCCGTCGAGGCCGCGGAGATCTTCCACGAGATCCTCGAGCACCGCTGGTACCTGTCCGAGCAGGCGGGCGAGGAGGTGGACACATTCAAGGCGGCCCGCGACTACTTCCGCACCGAGCTCAAGGTCGAGCCTCTCGAAGTAGGCTCCGCGCGATGACGAGCCGCTGGATCTGGTTCGTGCCCTCGAAGATCTGCGTCACCTTCGCCTCCCGCATGTAGCGCTCGGCCGGGAAGTCGCGGGTGTACCCGTAGCCACCCAGCACCTGCACGGCGTCGGTCGTGACCTTCATCGCCGCGTCGGAGGCGACCACCTTGGCGATCGACGCCTGCCGGCTGAACGGCCGACCCGCGTCCTTGAGCCGGGCGCCGTGCAGGTAGGCGGCGCGGGCCGACTCGACGGCGATCGCCATGTCGGCCAGCATGAACTGCAGGCCCTGGAACTCCGCGATGGCACGGCCGAACTGGTGCCGCTCACGCGCGTACTGCGTGGCCAGGTCCAGCGCGCCCTGGGCCAGGCCGGTTGCGCACGCGGCGATCCCCAGCCGGCCGCTGTCGAGGGCCGACAAGGCGATGGCCATGCCGCGGCCCTCGTCGCCGATGCGCAGGTCGGCCGCCAGGCGAGCGTCGTCGAAGACGACCTGTGTCGTGGTCGACGCCGTCATGCCCATCTTCCGCTCGGGAGCACCGAAGCTGACGCCCGTCGTGCCGGCAGGGACGTGGAACGCGGACTGGCCGGCCTTCGGCTCAGGCGAGGTGCGCGCGAACAGCAGCCAGAAGTCGGAGTGCGGTCCGTGGCTGACCCACGCCTTGGTGCCGTTGACGACATACGCGTCGCCATCGCGTACGGCCTTGGTCGAGATCGCGGCCACGTCTGAGCCCGCCTGCGGCTCCGACAGGGCGTACGCCCCGAGCTGGTCGCCGCTGAGGAGTCCTGCGAGGATGCGGTGTCGCTGTTCGGCCGAACCGAACCGGGCGAGAGCGGACGCGGACAGGGTGTGGACCGACACGTCGACGGCGACGCTCATCCAGACGCTGGCGATCTCCTCCAGTACCTGGAGATAGACCTCGTAGGGCTGACCTCCGCCGCCATCGGCCTCGTCGAAGGGCAAGGACAGCAGCCCCGCCTGGCCGAGCAGCGCGAAGACGTCGCGCGGGAACGCGGCGTCCTCCTCGGCCTGGGAGACCCGCGGTGCCAGCTTGTCGGTGCAGATCTCCCGGACGAGCTCGATCAGGTACTCCGCCTCCGGTGTCGGCAGCAGCCTGTCGACCGTCACCTGTGTCCCCCCCTTCCGCCGTCAGCTCCGCGGACTGCGGCGCTGGTCGATCTCGTACAAGGCGATGCTCGCCGCCACCCCGGCGTTGAGCGACTCGGTGGTCGCGGCCATCGGGATACGCACGAGGACGTCGCACGTGTCCCGCACCAGCCGCGACAGTCCCTTGCCCTCGCTGCCGACGACCAGCACCAGCGGCTCGGTCGCCGCCTCGAGCTCACGGATGCCCACGGCTCCCTCGGCGTCCAGGCCGGCAACCGTGAGGCCGGCGTCCTGGTAGCTGCGGAGCTGGCGGGTGAGGTTCGTGGCGCGGGCCACCGGGACCCTGGCGGCCGCGCCGGCCGAGGTCTTCCAGGCACTCGCGGTCATACCGGCGGATCGGCGCTCGGGGATGACGACACCGTGGACGCCGAACGCTGCCGACGACCTTACGACGGCACCCAGGTTCCGGGGGTCGGTCACGGAGTCGAGCGCCACGAGCAGCGGCACGTCGCCGGCGTCGGTGGCCAGCCCGACCAGGTCCATCGGGTCGGCGTACTCGTACGTCGGCACCTTCAGCGCCAGCCCCTGGTGTACAGCGCGATCGGTCAGCCGGTCGAGCTCGTACCGGCTCACCTCGAGCATCGAGATGCCCCGGTCGGCGGCGATCCGGAACGCCTCCCTCAGCCGGTCGTCGCGCTCGGCCTGCTCGGCAACGTACAGGGTCGTCACGGGCAGGTTGGCCTGCAGCGCCTCGACGACGGAGTTGCGACCGGCGACCCACTCCGCGGTGGCCGGAGCTCTTCGTGACCGTGGCGGGCCGCCGCTGCGGCCCGCGGTGCCCGACGTCGAACGCCTCGGCAAGTCGTCGTCCCGGCGGGGCTGGCGGCGGGCCTTGAGCTTCTCGCGCTCGGATGCCTTGGGGGTCGGGCCACGCCCCTCCAGCGCCTTGCGTCGCCGCCCGCCGGAGCCGGCCGTCGGGTTGCCGCCCTGCCGCTTGCGGACCGATCCCTGCCGTTTGCTGTTGCCCGGCATCAGCCGCCCCCGTGGTCAGGTGTTCGGGCGGACGACGTCGACGTCAGGGTCCACCGTGAGCCGGTAGGAGTGTCCTCGACGTCGACGCCGGCCGCGCGGAGCTGGTCGCGGATCGCATCGGCGGCGGCGAAGTCGCGACGGGCGCGGGCGTCGTTGCGCTGCGCCGTGAGCGTCTCCACCAGCGTGCCGAGGGCCGAGCGCAGTGCCGTGTCGTCGCTGCCGCGAGCGGCCCAGACCGGGTCGAGCGGGTCGAGTCCCAGCATTGCCAGCATGTGCCGTACCGAGGCGAGGTTTCCCCGGAGCGCGGCCGAGTCCCCCGCGGCCAGGAGCTTGTTGCCTTCACGGATGACACCCTGCAGGGCGGCCAGTGCGGCGGGCACCGCGAGGTCGTCGTCCATCGCCTCCACGAACTCGGCGCAGAGCATGCCTGTCCCGACCTCGACACCTCCCGTGACCTCCGTCGCGCGGACCACGTACCCCTCGATCCGCGAGAACGTCGTGGCCGCCTCCGCAAGGGACTCGAAGCTGAACTCGATGACCGACCGGTAATGCGGGGCCAGGAGGTAGTACCGCAGCTCGATCGGACGTACCCGCTTCACCACCTCGCTGACGAGCATGGAGTTGCCCACCGACTTGCTCATCTTCTCGCCGTCGAGGTTGACCATGGCGTTGTGCATCCAGGTACGCGCGAAGCCGCGGCCCGCCGCCCTCGACTGGGCGAGCTCGTTCTCGTGGTGAGGGAACCGGAGGTCGAGGCCGCCGCCATGGATGTCGAAGTCGTCGCCCAGGTACTTGCCGGCCATCGCCGAGCACTCCAGGTGCCAACCGGGCCGGCCGAGGCCCCACGGCGCCGGCCATGCTGCGGTGGCCGGCTCGGAGTCCTTCTTGAATCCCTTCCACAGCGCGAAGTCGTGCGGATCGCGCTTGCCGCGCGGGTCGGCATCGGTCGCCGCCTCCATGTCGTCGACCCGCTGGTTCGACAGCTCGCCGTACGACGGCCACGACCTGACGTCGAAGTACACGTCGCCGCTGCCGTTGTCCGCGGCGTACGCATGCCCGTTGACCATCAGCTGTCCGACCAGCTCGAGCATCTCTGGGATGTGGCCGGTGGCGCGCGGCTCGTACGTCGGCGGCAGGCAGCCGAGTACCGAGTACGCGGCGTGCAGGGCCCGCTCGTTGGCGTACGCGATGGCCCACCAGGGACGGCCCTCCTCGGCCTCCTTCGCCAGCACCTTGTCGTCGATGTCGGTGAGGTTGGCCACCAGAGTGACGTCGTAGCCCTCGTGCTCGAGCCAGCGGCGCAGGACGTCGAAGACGACCTCCTTGCGGATGTGCCCGATGTGAGGCGGACCTTGCACCGTCAGCCCGCAGTGGTAGATCCCGACCCGGCCGGGGACGATCGGCTCGAAGTCGCGGACCTCGCGGGTCGCGGTGTCGTACAGGCGCAGCGTCACCGAGTCAGGGTATCTGGGC
>JAWWPH010000385.1:0-3445 GCA_033850875.1 Nocardioidaceae bacterium
GGTGCCGGTGATCCGGCAGCGCGTCGTCCGCAGCTCCGGTGGCCGGGGGGTAGCACCGGCGGCCAGCAGCCTCTGCAACACGGCACTGGTCGTATCGGCGGGGATGTCGACCTCGAACTCACTGACCGGGGCGCACACCGTCGTCCCGGCACGCTCGAGCGCCGTGGCCAAGACGACGGTCGTCAGCCAGCGGAAGTAGCCGGCAGGCGGGGTCGGTGCGCTGAACCGTGACGCGATGAGCGTGACCCGGCAGTCGGTCACCGCCCACCCGTACAGGCCGACCCTGAGCTCTGTCGCCAGCGTCTCCTCGATCGCCGTGTGGAACGACGGCAGCAGCCAGCCGCGCTCGACGCCGAGGCGGTAGTCGACGCCGGACCCGACGGGGCCGGGCTCGACGCGGAGCCCCACCGTGGCGTTGGCGTTGCCGACCTCCTGGTACGCCTCCCCGACCCCGGCCACGCGTTCGATGTACACCGTCTGGGTCGGCAGGAACTCGGCGGCGACGCCGAACTCCGACATCAGTCGCGCCGCGAGGACCTCCTTCTGCACCTCGCCGTAGAGGCTGACCGTCAGCTCGGCGTCGAGACCCTCGAGCCGGGCGGCGATCAGCGGGTCCTGCTCCGACAGCTCGCCGATCGCCTCGAACAGAGCGGGTCTGTCACCGGGGTCACGGGCACGGACGACGGACTCCAGGCCCGGTAGCGCGACGTAGCGTCCGCTCTTGGCCGGGTCCCAGCGCCCCAGCTGGTCGCCGATCTGCACGTCGGGAAGCCCGACGAGCTTCGCGATCTCCCCGGCGGAGGCCGGTCGGTCGTCGGTCGACGTGCCGCGGCAGAAGGTACTGACGCGGGTGACCCTGCCCTCGCGCGACTCGATCGCGCCGGTGCTGCGACGGGAGAAGGACGTGACCCGGTCACGGGCACCGACCGTTCCGCTGTGCACGCGCACGAAGGCGACCTTGGACGCTCCCGGAGGCCGCTCGATCTTGAAGACGCTGGCGTGCAGACCGTTGTCGGCAGGCGCTGCTGCTGCAGGCAGGTACTGGGCGAGCCCGGTGATGAGGTCGCTCACCCCTGCCCCGCCTAGCGCCGACCCGAAGTACACGGGGTGCAGACGACCCTCGGCGGTGAGCCGCCGCAGCACGCCGAGTGCCTCGGGCTCCGTCAGCGGCTGGAGCCCGCCGACGTAGCGGTCCATGACCTCGTCGTCGAGGTCCGCGAGTCGCTCCGTGAGCCGGTCGAGGAACTCCGCACCCGACGCGGTCTCGACGGTAGCGGCGCGCGAGCCGAGGTCGACCGGCCGGTTGAGGGCGACCGCGTCGCCGTCGAGCGCCTCGCGGAGAGCGTGGATCGTCTCTGCGTACCTGGCGCCGACCCTGTCGATCTTGTTGGCGAAGACGAGGAACGGGATCCGCAGCCTCTCCAGGATCCGGATCAGCACGCGGGTCTGGGCCTGCACGCCCTCTACCGCGGAGACCACGAGCACGGCGCCGTCGAGCACGGCCAGCGCCCGCTCGACCTCGGCGACGAAGTCGGAGTGTCCCGGGGTGTCGATCAGGTCGACCAGGGTGTCGCCGATCGTGAAGCTGACGACCGCCGACCGGATCGTGATGCCGCGTTGGCGCTCGATCGCGTCCGTGTCGGTGACCGTGTCGCCGTGGTCGACCCGGCCGATGTGCGTGGTGACCCCCGCCTCGAACAGGAGGCGCTCGGTCAGTGTGGTCTTACCGGCATCGACATGGGCGACGATCCCGAGGTTGAGGGTGGGCATGGAGGACTGCCTTCTGGTTGCTCGGACAGGTCGGCTCGATCTCTCCGTGCAGTTGGCGCATGTGCGGCACTCCTCGTCTCGCCCGGCTCACAGCTCGTCGTCCTACCGGTGCCGGACTGCCAGGCTAACTCCGCTGAGGCTCGCCGGGCGACGGGTTTTCGAGCGCTTCGAGGACGTCGAGGACGAGGGCCGCCGACCAGCCGAACTCGCGCGTGCCGTGGCCACTGCGGGTGTGCGGGTCGAAGTACTCGCGGAATCCCGACGTGTGCGCCAGCTGGAGCATGGCGGCGGCGAGCTTCTCCGCCAGCTCGTCGAGACCGTGCACTCGCAGGCCGCGCCACACGAGCCCGCTGGTGTTGAGCCAGGTCGGACCACGCCAGTACCGCTGCGCGTCGAAGTCGGTGGACGCGCGGGAGCGCCAGAACGCCGGCCCGGGGAAGTACGCGTCGTCGAGGTGCCGGTGGTCAACGGCCACCCGCCCGTGCGTTGCTGCCGACGTCCCCGCCGCCATGGGGCACGTCGCCGCGCCCTAAACGCAGGCGTCTCAGCCCAGCCAGGTCCCAGGGGCGAACAGGTCCCGCCTCGCGGGATCCGGGGGTCCCCCGGTGGTCTCGAGCAGGATCCTGGGCTGGGCATTGCCGCCGAACGCGACGTGCGGGAGCAGGATTCGCTCGAGGTGCCCCCAGCTCGTCAGAGAGGCGAGGTCGCTCTCGGCCACCCAGGAGCAGGTCCGGCAACGCAGCGAGAACACGCTCGTCTCGGCGTCCACGTCGATCGCCACCTGGTGGGTGTCGGTGCTGACAACGCCGCGGTCGGACGTCCGCGGCGCGGCCTTCTCCTCGAGCGCGCTGCTGAGCCGGCGCCTCTCCATGGCGTAGCGCATCGCCCGCTGCAGGGAGTCGGCGTCGACGTAGTTCTTGACCAGGTAGTCCTCGGCTCCGTGCCGGATCGCCGACAGCCCGAGCTCGAGGTCGTCGAAGCCGGTGAGCACGATGATGGGCACGTCGGCCGAGATCTTGCGCAGTGCATGCAGCGCTTCGAGTCCCGACGCGTCCGGGAGGGAGAGGTCGAGGATCGCGCACGACGCCGCGGCGACACGTTCAGGCGTGACGTCCGACATCCGTACGGCGGAGTCGAACTCGACATCAGGGACGACGCTGCGGATGTACGTCTCCGCCAGGAGCGCGTCCGACACGTTGTCCTCGACGTGCAGAACACGCAACCCGCTGCCGGGCACGGACGGAGGGTCGGTGCGGCTGGCTCGGAGCGCATGGCCGTTGGCTCCGGCCGCGGCTTCGCGGACTTCCGTCTGCACGGTCACATCAGGCTCCTTGTTCGTCGGCGTAGCGTGGCAACGTCAGCGAGAACACTGACCCGTCGTTCGTCGAGCTGACGAGGTCCAGCGCACCGCCCTGGAGTGCGGCGATGCGCTTGCACAGCGCCAGTCCCGTCCCGGTGCCCGGGAACTCCTCACGGGTGTTGAGGCGTCGGAACAGCTCGAAGATCGTGTCGTGCTGCGCCGCTGCGACGCCGAACCCGTTGTCGCTCACGGAGATGACCACGGATCCGTCCACGACGGCACCCTCGATGCGGACGGTGGGCTCTTGGGTCCGGTTGAAGATGAGGCCGTTGACGACGAGGTGACGCAGCACGGTCGTACACATGTCGCGGTCAC
>JAWWPH010000415.1:0-3985 GCA_033850875.1 Nocardioidaceae bacterium
CAGCGGGTTGCGCTCGACGGTCCGCGCAGCGTAGAGGGCGGCGACCTCGTCGTGGTGGTGACTCCCACCTGACCCACCGCCGACCGGGCGCAAATCTCTGCTCGAGTGGGCGCGAATGCCCGGTCGAGTGGGCGCAAAAGCACCGCCGAACGGGCGCAAAAGGACCGCCGAACGGGCGCAAAAGTACCGCTGACCGGGCGAGAATGCGCCCTCGGGCCGGCGGACAATGCGAGCGCATGACAGAGCCGGCAGATCTGCCCGCTCGACCCGACATTCTTGCCCTGTCGACCGGACGTTCTTACCCGCTCGACCGGACATATCTGGCCGCTCGGCTGCTCGCGGGGGCTACTCGACGCGGAACCAGTCCGACGGCAGCCCGTATGCCCAGCGGATGTCGTCACCGGTGACGTGGGCCTTGCCCTTGCTGCCGCGCAGCACGACGCTCTCGACCCGCCCGCCCCAGGCGCCGTGGCCATCGCGTGTCAGCACATGGATGGCCAGCAGCCGCCCGATGCCGGGATGATCGCGCTCCAGCACCGACGCGGACACTCGGTCGGACCAGGTGTGCATCGGGTTCCCGGAGAACCCGTCCCACGGGTCCTTCTTCGCCGGCAGGTACGGCTCTCCGCCGTACGACGTCCAGCCACCCGACGACGACGCGAACTGCGCCATCGCCGGCCGCCCGTGGTACGTCACGATCTTGCCGGCAGTGGCGTCGACAGCCCGGTTGCTGGAGTGCTGCTCCGCCGGAAGTCCCCCGTAGACCTGGCAGGACGTCGTGTCACAGATCTGGTAGTCGCCGTCGCGGTTCTGCGAGCGCTCCCAGGCGGC
The DNA here is from genome assembly GCA_033850875.1 of Nocardioidaceae bacterium. Classification (GTDB taxonomy): domain Bacteria; phylum Actinomycetota; class Actinomycetes; order Propionibacteriales; family Nocardioidaceae; genus DASQEH01. The sequence goes on from JAWWPH010000415.1 coordinate 832, forward strand.
GAAGGTACGCGCCGCCACGGCCTGCGCCCGCAGGGCGGGCTGGCGCCACGATGCGGGCATCTCGTACGGAACCACCCCTTTGACGTACGCGTCCAGGCTCAGCACGTTGACGGTGTCTCGAGCCCGCGAGCCCGACGACGGGCTCGCCAGCCTTAGCGTCCCCCGGTAGGGCACGCCGACGACGTCACGCCCGCCGGGCACCAGCAACCGCAGGGGACCGCGGGCGTGGAACTCCGCATCGGTCTTGAACGTCTTGCGGCCGTCCGGGATGTGCCAGCGGTGCCAGCCCGACTTGCTCAGGTACTCGACGGCCGTGAAGCCGTTCGGCAGCGGATGCAGGCGCCAGCGGTAGTAGCGGCCGCCGGTCGGGAGGGTCCACGAGTGCCGGCGCCTGGAGTCACGAACGACCAACCCGGGCGCTGGCCGCACCTCCAGGTCCGAGGTCGTGTCGGCGCTGATCAGCACGCGGATGCGACCGTGGGCGTGCGCCCAGGCGGTGTGCGGATAGTAGAAGTCGACGATGTGGCGGTACTTGACGCCCTGCAGGGCCGCACCCTGGGCCCCGTACTGGCTCATGCCGTGCCCGTGCCCGAACCCGTGGCCGACGATCACGAGCGAGCGCTTGTCGGCGTGCCCGGCGTGCCGGGACGAGCCGGAGGCGGCGTCGCCGTGGGCCGCGGACGTCGCCGCGACCGCTATCGACACGGCCAAGGCTGCCGCCGTACCGCTGACGATCACTGTGGACCGCAGGCGCGACGCTGCTCTCGTCATCGTGTCGTCCCCCTCATCGTGTCGTCACCGTGGTCTTCCTCGTCGAGCGGTCGTACGTGATGTAGCCGTGCTCGAACCCCGCTCGCCTGCCGCCGGAGATCGAGTGCACCGAGCTCGTCGGGAATCCCAGCCGGCCGGCCGCTCCCCCGACGTGCAGGTACCTACGCAGGATCGCCCCGTGCCTCAGGCTGTGGCTGTTGCTGCTGTCCGACCAGTACACCCGCCCGCCCGCGAACTTCGCCGTGAGGCCCGACGTCGCAGTCGGGTTGACGCCGCTCTCGGGGTAGCCCAGGTCGCCACGGACGCCACCGGAGCCAAGGTAGTAGTGCAGGACCTGGCCGGGGTAGAAGGTGAAGAGGCCGTAGGAGCTCTTGTACATCCGGCCGCCGTCGAACCGGGTGTTGTGTCCGCCGGCCTGCATCCGCTCGCCCACGCGTACCGGTCCGAGCCGGCTGTGCCCGCCGCCGTCGGCCCTCCACGCCTTCTCGATCGGCGACTCGAAGCCGGAGAGGCGCGCCGCCACCCGCTTGCGCAAGTGCGGCAGCCAGGCATAGACGTACTGGCCGGGGCAGGCCGTCGACATGACGTCGCGGTGCCCGGAGATCCGGTCGAACCTTCCGTCGAAGAGGAACGGATGACCGTAGGCGCCGTGGTAGGCCGTCCCGAGCCGCCAGGCGACGAGTGCCACGAGCGAGCGCTTCATCGGCCCCGTGGGCGAAGCGATGTCGAAGTTCCCCATCAGCGAGATGCCGGTGGTGTCGACGTTGTAATCGCCGGCGTGGGCGCCTCGTACGGGCTGGCGGATGCCGCCCGCACGGCCTTCGTAGATGGTTCCGTAACGGTCGATGAGGAAGTTGTACCCGATGTCACACCAGCCACGCGAGACGGTGTGGTAGGCCAGCACCCCGCGGACGACCGACGCCGCCTCGCGTCGCGAGTAGGAGTTCGTCCCCGCCGTGTGGTGGACGATCACGGCGTCGAACCGCGTGCCGACCCTGGGGTCCCAGCACGTGCTGCCGAGACTCTCGTCGGCACCCCACTGAGCCCGGGTGACGATGTTGGGGATGCTGGGGAAGCTGCCCGCCGCTGCGGAGCTGCGCTTCGCCTGGTCCGTCCGCGACGTGCCTGCGACTGTCGCGTCGTGCGCCGACGTGCCAGGGTCGATCGTCGCGACCGACAGGCCGTTCGGGTGGCGAGCGCCGACGGCGTAGACCGCGACCTCGACACCGGTGGCGTGCCCGACCCAGTACGGTGTCGTCCCTCCGCGCGGCGACGAGCTCTCGGCGACGGACGGGCCGTCAGCGTCGACGCCCAGCTTCGTCCAGCCGGTCCAGTGGCCGGCGTACCGGGTCCGCAGCTGGATGGTCAGCCCGTCGGCTTGGCGGGACGATTCCCAGGTGACCGCCACCATCGAGAACTGCTCCACCGTCGGCCGCTGTACCAGGGCTACCAGATGAGCGCCGCCCGACGCCGGCAGCCCGGAGACGGCGTGGAGGCCCGCTTGCCTGGCGGGCGACACCTCCGGGATGGCCAGCGAGCCGACCGTCGGTGCGACGGGATGCGCACCACTCGCGGCTTTCGCCGGCGCACCGCCCACGGCGGCCGCCGGCGTCATCGAGACGGTGCCGATCACCAGGGCGACCGATGCCGGCACTGCCGACGCCGCCAGCCATCGGGCTCTGGGCGCACTCATGGACGGGGGGTGGACTCGCATACGGGACTCCTGGCGCGCGACTCGAGGCTGCGGTCGGGGTGGTGCGGCAGTGACCGGTGGGGACAATGTGGCTGGCGCGTAGACGTCGATTACACCGAGAAACCCATCCGGTCACAGGGAGTGGCCGGAATTCTTAGAATACGGCGGTGTAATTACGTCGATGTGACGAGAAGCCCGCACGCGCGGCTCGGTGGGGGCGGCCTTCAGGCGTGCGTATGCAGGCGGCGAGCCGCCTCGGCGACGGACCCCGACATCGAGGGGTACACCGTGAAGGCCTGGGCCATGTCGTCCACCGTCAGGCCGCCCTCGACGGCCAGCGACACCGCGTGGATGAGCTCGCTGGCGCGCGGCCCGACGACCACGCCGCCCACGACGGTGCCGGGACCTGGCCGGCAGAACAGCTTCACGAAGCCGTCCTGGACACCCTGCATCTTCGCGCGCGCGTTCCCGGCGAGCGGCAGCGTCAGCGAGCGGGCGTCGATCTCGCCTGCGTCGACCGCCTGCTGACTCCAGCCGACCGTGGCGATCTCCGGCGCGGTGAAGACGTTGGACGAGACGGTCTTCAGGTCCAGCGGCTTGACCGCGTCGCCCAGGGCATGCCACATCGCGATGCGCCCCTGCATGGCGGCGACCGAGGCGAGCATCAGCACACCCGTACAGTCGCCCGCC
>JAWWPH010000441.1:0-3576 GCA_033850875.1 Nocardioidaceae bacterium
GCGCTCGGGAACGCCTCGTCGACGAGGTGCTGGAGCTCCCGCAGATCAAGAACAGCGAGCACGTGTCGATGTCGGTTCCGCGCGGGGACGCGGAGTCGTTGACCCGCCTCCAGCAGCGGTGCGACCACATGACGGTCCGGCCGGCCGGCTCCACGGTGATCGTGGAGGTGGACAAGCTGTCCGACCACGACTCTGTGACGTCCGGGGCGGAGCCACCCGAGGCGCAGGAACCGACGTAGCGTCCCGACGGTCCTCGGAGGGGCCCGTCGGGAGCGGGACCAGCACTCCGACGCTCTCGTGGCATCCGGCGTACTGTTCCGGCATGAGCGTCGCGCCGTCCGTCGACTCATCGCAGCGCGCGGGGCAACCCGATGTGGCCGAGCTTCTGCCCGCCGTCCGTCGGTTCGTCTCCTCTCGTGTCTCCGACCCGACGACGGCCGAAGACCTCACTCAGGAGACGCTGACCCGGGTACTGGCCGCGGCCGACCGGGTCGCCCCCGACATGATCGAGCCGTACGCCATCGTCACGGCCCGCAACATCGTCGCCTCCATGTGGAAGGAGCAGGACCGGCATCGTCGCAACCAGTACCGCGTCGTCGACCTGCGAGCCCCCGAGTCGCCCGACGAGGGTTTGCTGCAGAAGGAGGAGCAGGATGCGATGGCGAAGGCACTCGCCCGGCTCTCCGACCGCGAGCGGCACCTGCTCCTCGCGCACGAGGTCTCCGGTCAGGACACCCAGACGTTGGCCGCCCAGTTCGGCTCGACACCGGGCGCGGTGGCTGCGCAGCTGTACCGGACGCGCGCGCGGGTCCGGGTCGAGTACCTGCTGGCTTCCGAGCGGACGGAACCGCCGAGTGACGAGTGCCGGCCGGTGCTCATGGCGCTGTCGACGGGTGACCGCCGGCGGCAGCGCGAGCTCGACTCGGGCCGGCATCTCCTGGAGTGCGAGATCTGTGCTCGGCTCAGCCAGCCGCTCGTCGAGCGGAACCACAGGCCCGGTGAGGAGGTACACATCCCCGTACGCAGGGACGCCGACATCGTCGTGGCGCGACAGGGTGTGCGTGACCTCGCCATCCGCGTCGGTTTCCCGCGGACTGAGCTCACCATCATCGCCACGGCGGTGTCCGAGGTGGCACGCAACATCGTGCGGTTCGCGGAGGTCGGCGAGATCGCCGTTGAGGTGCTCTCCAGCCCCCGCAACGGCATCCGGGTCATCGCTCGCGACAAGGGGCCCGGTATCCCCGACGTCGAGGAGGCCCTCGTCGACGGCTACAGCACCAACCGTGGACTGGGGCTCGGGCTGCCCGGCGCACGCCGCCTGATGGATGACTTCTCGATCACCTCCGAAGCAGGGCGCGGCACGACAGTGACCATGACAAAGTGGCTACAGGAAGGATGACAATGGACTCCGAATCCACGTTGACCGAGGAGGTCACGGCTGACTTCCCGAGCTCGGACGACCATGACGAGAGCCAGCTGCTGCCGCAGCTCGTGGCACACCTCCGCGAGCACCGGACCAAGCTCCGGGAGGAGTGGGCGAGCAGGATCAAGGATGCCCACCTGCTGGAAGCCATGACGCCGCACGAGCTCCAGGCGGACACCACGTCGGTCTACGACAACTACGTCGAGGTGCTTGAGACGGGCAGCGTGGAGGCCCTCCAGCACTATGCGCGCGACCTGTCCGAACGCATCATTCCTCGAGGCGTCGAGACCCATGAGGTCGTCGGGATCGTTCTCCTGCTGCGCGACGTACTGGCGCGATCGCTCTTCGAGAAGTACCAGGGCGAGTTCAACGCTCTCAACCGGGTCCTGGACGCCTACGAGCCGGCTGCCAACCGCATCGCGAACACCGTCGCGGTGAGCTTCGTCGACGAGCGCGAGCGAGTCATCCGGCAGCAGCAGGACGCCATCCGAGAGCTCTCGACGCCCGTGCTGCCGGTACGGGAGCGCCTGCTCGTCCTGCCCATCATCGGCGTCCTGGACAAGGAACGGGCACGCCAGCTGACCGAGCAGCTGCTGGCCGGCATCCGTACCCATCGCGCCAAGGTCGTCGTCATCGACATCACCGGTGCGCCGAACGTCGACGAGACCGTGGCGAACCACTTGGTACGGACGGTCGACGCGTCGCGGCTCATGGGGGCCAGTGTGATCATCACGGGCCTGTCCCCGGAGAACGCGCAGACGCTGGTCACCATCGGCGTCGACCTCAGCAAGATGAACACGGTCGGTGACCTGCAGGGCGGCCTCGAGGAGGCCGAGCGGCTGCTGGGGTATGCGACCAGGGCGCCCGACGGACACGGTGGCTGATGGACACCGGACCGCCGCTGGTTTCGATCCTCCGACAGGGCTCCTACCTGATCGCGTCGATCAACACAGCCCTCGACGACTCCGAGATGGTGCGCTTCCAGATGGACCTGATCGACCAGATCGGACAGCACAGGTCGCGCGGGGTCATCATCGACGTCGCGGCGCTGGACGTGCTCGACTCGTTCGGGTCACGCACGATCCGAGACATCGCGGAGATGGCGCGCCTTCGCGGAGCGCTGACCGTGATCGTCGGCATCCAGCCCGACGTCGCCTTCGCCATGGTGGAGCTGGGCATGGGAACCGGGTCGGTGGAGACCGCTTTGGACCTCGAGGAGGGTCTCGAGTATCTGAACAGCCGGCTGTCGGGCGGCCACACGACGCCGAACAGGAGGCTCGCCCCCCGATGACAGCGCAGCTGACACCGCTGGAGCGGCTGCAACAGGACTACGCCTCGGCGTTTTTGCGCTACCTCGCCAGGCGGGAGGAGGCGTCGCTGCACTCGGGCTACGAGCTGGGCCGCGCAGCCGTCGAGAGCCAGCTGAGCGTTCTGCAGCTCGCCCAGATCCACCACGACGTCCTGCTGGAGGCCCTGCAGGACAACGCCGACCACGATGTGACCGCCGTGGCCACGGCGGCATCGGAGTTCTTCCTCGAGGTGCTGGCGACCTTCGACATGACCTCACGCGGACTGCTGCAGAGTCTCGCCGACAACCGCTGATCCACGTCCTCACCAAGAAAACTCCTCGGCGCGCGTCATCCCCCGGCCTCCACGGTGTCCTACCTCCTGAAGGCTGCTGGCGACCTGCCACAGCGACAGGAGGACCTGACGTGACCCAGTTATCCGAGGCTCGAAGGCACATCGTCTTGAGGTATCTCTGGATCGACCGCCGCGACCTGTGCGCCAACGAGGCCGAGCGCGAGTACTACGACACGCTCACCCGGTCGCTCGCCGAGTCGCGGGTGAGCCTGGCTCGCCTCACGACTCGGTGGACACCCGCGCGGAGGAGACGCCGGTTCGAGGGCTCCAACCTGCCTCCTGCCGCAGCGTGACGCGCTCGCGGCACGATCTCCAGCCTGACGACGACCGCAGCGGACCGCTGTCCGGTCACTACTACGAGAGGAACTACTACATGCTTGATCAAGGTCAGATCGACCAGGTCGCGGGCAGTGACGCGTACGGCTCAGACGGAAGCAAGATCGGGAGCGTCGGGCAGGTCTACCTGGATGACCAGACCGGTCAGCCTGCGTGGGTGACGGTCAACACCGGCC
>JAWWPH010000502.1:0-2877 GCA_033850875.1 Nocardioidaceae bacterium
CGGATCTTGTCCTCCTCGCGTGCCTTCGTCTCGACGAACTCCTCGATGTCGGGGTGGTCGACGTCGAGGACCACCATCTTTGCGGCCCGCCTCGTCGCGCCACCGGACTTGATCGTGCCGGCCGATGCGTCGGCTCCGCGCATGAACGAGACCGGGCCCGACGCCGTACCACCGGACGACAGCAGCTCCTTGCTCGACCGGATCCGCGACAGGTTGAGACCCGCGCCGGAGCCGCCCTTGAAGATGAAGCCCTCCTCCTTGTACCAGTTGAGGATCGAGTCCATCGAGTCGTCGACGCTCAAGATGAAGCAGGCCGAGACCTGCTGCGGGGATGCCGTACCGACGTTGAACCACACGGGCGAGTTGAAGGCGAAGACCTGGTGAACGAGCATGGAGGTCAGCTCGTGCTCGAACACCTCGGCGTCGTCGGGTGTCGCGAAGTACCCGTGCTCCACCCCGGCCGCCGTGTAGGTCTTGACCACCCGGTCGACGAGCTGCCGCAGGCTCCACTCGCGGGCGTCGGTGCCGACGGCCCCGCGGAAGTACTTGGTGGTGACGATGGTGGAGGCGTTCACCGACCAGAAGTCGGGGAACTCCACTCCTCGCTGCTCGAAGACCGTTTCGCCCGTCTTCCAGTTCTGCTGGACGACATCGCGCCGCTCCCAGGTGATCTCGTCATAGGGATGCGTACCGGGAGTCGTGAAGATGCGGTCGATCTTCAGGCCTTTGGCTGCGCCGCGCCTCGCAGCGCCGTTGCGCCGACTGTCGGTCTCGGTCATGACTCTCCTACATCGTCTTGTGGTGAATCGTCTGGTGGTGAAGGGCCGTTCTGTGGACGCTGCCGGAGGCTGCGCACCGAGAGCGGTGAATCTGTGGTCAGGTCTGCTGCGCTCGGGCGGCGAGGCGGGACGTCGGCATCCGCCCGGCGTTACGGTCAGCCACCGGGCACCCGCTCGGCGTCGCGGCTGTCGCGCGCATCGGGCTCGGTGCCGGTGGGTGCGCGCTCGGCCCGGAGAACGGCGATTTCCGCTTCGAAGTCGTCGGCGGACTCGAAGCTGCGGTAGACGCTGGCGAACCGCAGGTACGCCACTTCGTCGAGGTCGCGGAGCGGGCCCAGGATGGCCAGGCCGACCTCGTGGGCTGGTACCTCCGCCCAGCCGGAGCCGCGCAGTGTGTCCTCGACCTGCGAGCCGAGCAGCTTGAGCTGGTCGTCACCGACCGGCCGGCCCTTGCACGCCTTCCGGACGCCATCGATCACCTTGTCGCGGCTGAAGGGCTCCGTCGCACCCGAACGCTTGACGACGGTCAACTGCATCGCCTCGACGGTCGTGAAGCGCTTCTCGCACTCCGGGCACGCGCGACGGCGCCGGATCGAGGTGCCGTCCTCGGCGACCCGGGAGTCGAGCACGCGGGTGTCGATGTGGCGGCAGTACGGGCAGTGCATCGGCTCGGCCGCCTCCTTCGTCTCACGTTCATACCTGTGTTGTAGCCCCCGGCGCCGACATTTCTGCCGGGATGCCTGTGGACAGGCTGGGGATGGAACCACTTCGCTTGTGGATCGCCGACCACAATCTGTGGAGAACTACATCCCTGTAACTACTATATCTAGGGGTACCTTACGTTCAACGCCGAACGAAGGCAATGCCTTCCGACCGCAGCTAGCCAAGTTTCTCCATCCGCGCAGGTCAGGAGTGGTGCGGAGGTAGGCGCTCGGGCGTGTCACCGTTGTCTCGAGTGCTTTCGAGTTCCTCTAGTGGCGCTGGCGCGGCTGTGGAAGCCGCCGCCGGGCCGCGTCGGCGCCAACGCGGCCGGCGGCCGCCTCCCCTGAAGAGGTCCGCCGGGCCCGCCGGCCACGGCTCGTACAGGCCGCTACCCACGAGCGTCAGGACGATTCAGACGTCGGGTGCCCACCACTGCTCTGCGCCAGAGCACCCCCACGCCGCGTAGTGCCAGCGCATCGACGGCCCCAGGAGTAACAGCTTTTCCACAGGCATACAGCGAGGAGTGTCCGAGCTGGCCGTCATCCCCTACCTTGGGGGCACCTCGTTGCCCGAAGGGAGCCGGCCATGCGACGAGCCATCGGCGCCGCAGTGACCAGCGCAGTGTGCTGCCTGGCTCTCGGCTCCTGCTCCCACCAGGCCGACACCGCCACGCCGGCTCGTGCCTCGACCTCGTCAACCCGCACAGCGTCAGTCAGCCCGGACACCTCACGGCGTCCGACCGAACCGGTCATGCCGGCCCTGGCCAAGCAGCACTCGACAGCGGGCGCCAAAGCCTTCATTCGATACTTCGTCAGCGTCCTCAATTACGCTTTCGAAGCACCCGACCCACGCCCGCTGGCTCATTTGACAACGTCAGACTGCGCCTTCTGCCGGTCGCTGATCCAGGTGACTTCCAGACTGAAGCGAGATGGCGGCCGACAGACGCATGGCGATTGGCGACATCTCAAACTGATGTTGACTGGCCATGATCCCCAGAAGCTTGTCTTCTTGGTCACGGGACGTATACGTCCGGGTTATACGCAGGCCGCCACGGGGGGTGCCCGCCACGCAGTCGACGGCGGAAAGCTGGTGGATGAGATCCATGTTGAGCCGTCTACGGCACGCTGGCGCGTTAGCTATCTGGAGCCAAAGTGATTGCCGAAGCGTTGCTCGTGTTGACCCAAAGCGCGGTCACGACCCAGGCAACGCAATCAGAGCTCCAACAATGTATGGCTCGCGCAGAGTCACTCGCTGAAGTAGTCGAGTGCGAACGTCGATTCAGGGGCGGTGCGGCAGAGCCGCCTACCGGAACCGATCAACCCGTTCTTAGTCAGGTTGCCTATCAAGCAATGTGGTTGACCGCATGTACGTCCGCCAGCCCCGAGCACCCGGGTGC
>JAWWPH010000507.1:0-4285 GCA_033850875.1 Nocardioidaceae bacterium
AGGCGCATGAACTGGTCGTACCGCATCCGCGGGAGCGTCCCCCGCAGCCAGATGAAGAAGAAGACGAAGATGAACACCTTGGCGAAGAACCAGAGGACCGGCCAGTAGTTCTCGTTCGAGCCGCTCCACAGCGACAACGGCCACGGGGCCCGCCAGCCGCCGAGGAACATCGTGGTGGCGAGCATCGAGACCGTCACCATGTTGATGTACTCGGCGAGGAAGAAGAAGGCGAACTTGATCGACGAGTACTCGGTGTGGAACCCGCCGACGAGCTCGCCCTCGGCCTCGGGGAGGTCGAACGGAGCCCGGTTTGTCTCTCCGACCATCGAGATGATGTAGATGGCGAACGACGGCAGCAGGATCACCGCGAACCACAGGTGGCGCTGGGCCGACACGATGCCCGACGTCGACATGGACCCCGCGTAGAGGAACACGGCGACCAGCGAGAGTCCCATCGCGACCTCGTAGGAGATGATCTGCGCCGAGGAGCGAAGAGCCCCGAGCAGGGAGTACGTCGAGCCCGACGACCAGCCGGCGAGGACGATGCCGTAGATGCCGACCGAAGCGATGGCCAGGATGTAGAGCACGCCCACCGGCAGGTCGGTCAGCTGCAGCGGCGTGTGGACGGAGCTGAACGGGACCCTGACCTCAGGACCGAAGGGGATCACGGCCACCGCCATGAACGCCGGTATGGCCGACAGAAGGGGAGCCAGCACGAAGATCAGCCGGTCCACCGACTTGGGGACGATGTCCTCCTTGAGCATCAGCTTGACGCCGTCGGCGAGGCTCTGCAGCAGGCCGAACGGCCCGTGCACGTTGGGGCCGAGCCGGTGCTGCATCCGGGCGACCACGCGACGCTCCAGCCAGATGATGAAGAGCGTCATCATGAGGAGCACGACGAAGGCGAGCAGCACCTTGATGACGACGACCCACCAGGGGTCGTGGCCGAAGCCCGCGACCTGCTCGCTGGCCATCGGAACGCTGGTCATCGCAACGCTGGTCATCGGGCGCCGTCCCTCTCGACTCGGACGATCGAGCCCGCACGCGCCCGCAGGTCGCGGTGCAGGCGGACTCCTCCATTGTTGGCGGGCAACCAGACGGTCTGGTCGTCGATGTCACCGACGACGACCGGGACGGAGACCGACGCGGCGTCCGTCGACACCCGCACCAGGTCGTCCGGTCCGACGCCGAGACGGCGGATCTCTTCCGCGGACAGTACCGCGACCGGGCGGCGACCGGTGGCCGCGAGGTGCGGCTCGCCGTCGATCGCCCTGGCGTCGTCGATCAGTGTCCGCCAGGTGGACAGCACCATCTCGTGCTCTCCGGGCCGGGCGAGGTCCGCGGGGGCCGGCGTGGGGCGGAAGCCCGCCCGGGCGCCGTCCCACGGTCCGATCTCGCGCATCTCCGATCGCACCTCCGCGACGGTGCGGAAGCCCAGCGGCCGACCCAGCTCGTCCGCGACCCCGGACAGCGCACGGATGTCGCTGAGCCCGTTGGACTCGATCACGCGCTCGAAGGGCCGGACCCGCCCCTCCCAGTCGACGAACGACCCGGCGCGCTCCTCCATCGGCGCGACCGGGAGGATCACGTCGGCCCGGGCCGTCACGGCCGACTCGCGTACCTCGAGGCTGACCACGAAGTCGGCGGCGTCGAGCGCGGACGCGGCCGCCACGGGGTCGTCGAGATCGTCGATGTCGACGGCTCCGACGACGAGAGCCTTGAGCTCGCCCCGAAGCGTCGCTGCGAGGATCTCGCCGGTGTCGCGACCCTCGGTCGACGAGAGCAGGTCGAGACCCCAGGCCGCGGCGAGGTCGACGCGCGCCGACGCGTCGGAGAGGGGCCGGCTCCCCGGCAGCAGGTTCGGCAGCAGACCGGCCTCGACGGCACCGCGCTCGCCGGCTCGGCGCGGCACCCAGGCCAGCCGGGCGCCGGTCGACGCCGCCAGAGCCGCGACGGCGCTCAGGGCACCCGGTGACGTGGCCATCCGCTCACCGACACAGATGACGGCGCCACCGTCGAGGGCGACGTCGGGGTTGACGGCGACGGACGCGATCACCGCAGCCTCGGCACCCGGCCGTGCCCTCAGCAGCGTGCCGCCGAGCTTCTGCAGTCCTCGTGACGAGTGCGAGGCGACCGAGTACACCCGGGTCCCGTGGCTGCGTACGGCCCTGCGCAGCCGCAGGAACACGATCGGCGACTCGTCCTCGGGCTCGAAGCCGACCAGAACGACCGCCGTCGCGTGGTCGAGGGCCTCGTACGTCGGGGTGGGAAGCGTGGCGACGTGCGCGGCCAGGAAGTCCGCCTCCTCGGCGGACGAGGCACGAGCCCGGAAGTCGACGTCGTTCGTGCCGAGGACCGCGCGAGCGAACTTGCCGTAGGCATAGGAGTCCTCGACGGTCAACCGGCCGCCGGCGAGCACGCCTACAGAGCTCTGCGCCGCCTTGAGCCCGCGAGCCGCGATGGCGAACGCCTCGGTCCAGGACGCGGGCCGCATCTCGCCGCTGTCGGTGTCGCGGACCATCGGTGTGGTCAGCCGGTCCTCGAGCCGGGTCGAGCGGAACGCGAACCTGCCCTTGTCGCAGTTCCACTCCTGGTTGACGCTGGGGTCGTTGCCGGCCAGCCGGCGCATGACCTTGCCGCGCCTGTGGTCGGTGCGCAGGGCGCAGCCCGACGCGCAGTGCTCGCAGATCGTCGGTGTCGACACCAGATCGAACGGCCGGGCCCGGAACCGGTAGGCCGCCGACGTGAGCGCGCCCACCGGGCAGATCTGGATCGTGTTGCCGGAGAAGTACGACTGGAACGGTTCCTTCTCGTAGATCCCGACCTGCTGCAGCGCCCCACGCTCGATCAGGGCGATGAACGGGTCGCCGGCGATCTGCTCGCTGAACCGGGTGCAACGAGCGCACAGCACGCAGCGCTCCCGGTCGAGCAGGACCTGCGCCGAGATGCTGACGGGCTTGACGAACGTGCGCTTGGTCTCGGTGAACCGGCTCTCGCCGCGGCCGTTCGACATGGCTTGGTTCTGCAGCGGGCACTCGCCGCCCTTGTCGCACACCGGGCAGTCGAGCGGGTGGTTGATCAGCAGGAACTCCATGTTGCCCTGCTGTGCCTTGTCCGCCACGGGCGACGAGTGCTGTGTACGCACGACCATCTTGTCGGCGACCGTCAGCGTGCACGACGCCTGCGGCTTGGGGATCGGACGGCCGTTCCCGGCGTCGGGGACGTCGACCAGGCACTGCCGGCAGGCCCCGATGGGGTCGAGCAGCGGGTGGTCGCAGAAGCGCGGGATCTGGACCCCGATCATCTCCGCGGCGCGGATCACGAGCGTGCCCTCGGGCACCGTCACCTCGACGTCGTCGATGGTCAGCGTGACCGTCTTGACGTCCTGCTCGGTGGCCAGGTCCGCCGTCATACCGCGGCTCCCGCGGTGGACACCGTCGCTCCGGACGTGGACAGGGACGCGTCGGTCGGGAACAGGGTGGACTCCGCCGGGTCGAAGGGGCAGCGACCCAAGGTGAGGTGGGCGATGTACTCGTCGCGGAAGTACTGGATCGAGGAGGTGATCGGGGAGGTGGCGCCGTCGCCGAGCGCGCAGAAGGAGCGCCCCAAGATGTTGTCGCACAGGTCGACGAGCATCTCGAGGTCGGACTCGGCCCCCTCGCCGTGCTCGAGCCGCTCCAGCGCCTGCACGAGCCACCAGGTGCCCTCACGGCAAGGCGTGCACTTCCCGCAGGACTCGTGCTTGTAGAACTCCGTCCAGCGCAGCACGGCGCGCACCACGCAGGTGGTGTCGTCGAAGATCTGGAGCGCCTTGGTACCGAGCATCGAGCCCACGCTGCCGACGGCCTCGAAGTCGAGGGGCACATCGAGGTGCTCGGCGGTGAGGATCGGCGTCGACGACCCGCCCGGCGTCCAGAACTTCAGCTCGTGACCCGGCCGCACCCCGCCGGCGAGGTCGAGAAGCGTCCGCAGGGTGACGCCGAGCGGCGCCTCGTACTGTCCCGGCCGGACCACGTGGCCCGACAACGAGTACAGCGACATCCCCTTGCTCTTCTCGGTGCCCATGGAGCTGAACCACCCGGCGCCGTTGGCCACGATGCACGGCACCGAGGCGATCGACTCGACGTTGTTGATGACCGTCGGGCAGGCGTAGAGGCCCGCGACGGCCGGGAACGGCGGGCGGAGCCGCGGCTGGCCGCGCAGACCCTCGAGCGAGTCGAGCAGGGCGGTCTCCTCCCCGCAGATGTAGGCACCGGCGCCGGCGTGGACGATCAGCTCGAGCCCG
>JAWWPH010000533.1:0-3724 GCA_033850875.1 Nocardioidaceae bacterium
CAATCGGGCAAGCGCGAACGAGCGACTGCTGACCAGCTGCGTGTGTAAGCCGGCAGCGGACACCCGTTCGCGGCGGGTGCGGGGCGTCGTCAGCGCGGGCGGATGCCGTCGAGCACGAACGTCAGCAGCCCGAGATTCTGCTCTTCCGTAGCGCCTCGTGCCATGCACATCCCACCGACCAGCTGCATCAGCTCGCTCTGACTGATGTCGGGACGGACCACTCCAGCCTCTTGAGCGCGGGCCAAGAGTCGCCCGGTTGCGGCACCGATCTTCTCGCGCGAGCTGACCGCCAGGTCGGGGTTCTTCTCGAACGCCTCGTGCAGCTCGGTGAGGAAGGTGCGCTTCGCAGCTGCGTAAGCCACGAACGCCTCCAACCACCGGGCCAGCGCATCCCAGGGTGCCTCCTGCGTCATCAGTGCCTCACCCCTGGCCACGAGGGTGTCGACGTCCTCGCGATAGACGGCCTCGACGAGATCGATCCGCCGGGGGAAGTGCCGGTACAGGGTGCCCACGCCGACATCGGCCGTACGTGCGATCTCGTCGATGGAGGCCTCGCTGCCCCGCGCGGCGAAGACGGCCCGCGCTGCCTCGACCAGTCGGTCGTAGTTGCGCCGAGCGTCCGCACGCATGGGCCGGATGCCGACGGCGGGAGATGTGCTCACGTCCGCCATTGTCGCGCCTTTCCGTTGCGCTGTCTGCCCGAGATCCGCCGTCCTCCACTTGCTAACCGGAGGATACCTCCGTATAGTAACCGGAGGGTCCCTCCACTCTACCTCTTCCCTCTTCTTCTTCGTCTTCTAAGGCTGCTCTCCATGTCTTCTTCCACCTCCACGCTGTCGCCGCGTCGCTCGGCGGCAAGCTCCGCTGCGACGGCGGGCGCCTCCCCGGGCCACCGCGCCAGCGCACCTCCCGGCCTCGTGCTGGCCGTGATCTTGACCTGCCAGCTCATGGTCGTCCTCGACGCGACCATCGTGAACGTCGCCCTGCCGCAGATCCAGCGGGGACTCGGTTTCACCGACACCAGCTTGTCGTGGGTGCTCAACGCCTACACCCTCACCTTCGGTGGCCTGCTGCTTCTGGGTGCGCGCGCCGGCGACCTGCTCGGTCGCAGGCACACCTTCGTGCTGGGCATCGCGGTTTTCACCCTCGCATCGCTCCTCGGCGGATTCGCACCGAGCGCGGGCCTGCTGCTGGCGGCCCGGGCGCTGCAGGGCATCGGCGCCGCCGTGGCCGCGCCGTCCTCGCTGGCGCTCCTCACCACCATGTTCTCCGAGCCACGAGAGCGCGTCCGCGCGATCGGGCTGTTCACGTCCGTCTCGGTCGGCGGCGGCGCCCTCGGCCTGATCGCCGGCGGCATGCTCGTGGAGTGGACGTCATGGCGCTGGGTCATGTTCGTCAACGTGCCCATCGGGATGGCCCTCGTCGTGCTGGGCATGTCGATCCTGCCTGAGACCACGCGCCACCGGGGACGGTTCGACCTGGCCGGCGCGTTCTTGTCCACGCTGGGGATGAGCGCGCTCGTCTACGGTTTCGTCCGGGCGGCGAGTAACGGCTGGAGCGACGCCTTCACCGTGGGGTCCTTCGTCGCGGGCGGCGCTCTCCTGGCGGCCTTCGCCCGCACCGAGCTGAGAGCGGAGACACCGATCACACCGCTGCGTCTGCTCGCCGACACGAGCCGAACCAGCGCGGTCGTGGCCCGCGGGCTTCTCTTCGCCGGCCTCTTCGGACTGTTCTTCTTCCTCACGCAGTACCTGCAGGACGTGCTGCACTACAGCCCGCTGCAGACCGGGTTCGCCTTCCTCCCGCTGCCGGTCACGGTATTCGCGATGTCACAGCTCACCAGCAAGGTCCTCGTACGCAAGGTCAACGGCAAGGCCCTCATGCTCGTCGGCATCGCGTCCGCCGGCGCCGGCTTCCTGCTGCTGACTACGCTGTCGCCCGGCTCCCACTACCCCACCGTGATCGGGTCCCTGCTCCTCGTCGCCGTCGGCAACGGCTTGTCGATCGTGCCGCTCACGTCAGCGGCGATCGACCGCGTCGCGCCCGGCGACGCCGGTGCTGCGTCGGGACTTGTCAACGTCACGCAGCAGCTCGGCGGCACCCTCGGGGTCGCGATCCTCGTGACGGTCTTCGGCTCGGCCACTGCCGGCGCCAACCGCCTGGCTTCAGGCGGTCCCGCCGCACAGGCGGCCCACGTCTTCACCGTCGGGGCGACCTCTGCATTCCTCGCCGCCTGCGTGTTCCTGCTGGCGGCCCTGGTGCTCGTCGCGGTGGCCGTCCAGGCACCCAGGCCGCGGGCGGCCGGCTGAGCGCGCGGCGATCGCAGCCGTCGTGCGTCAGTGGGCGGTGTCGTCGTGGCCCTGGTGATACACCCCGGTTCCGGGACCGTACAAGGACGGATGGCCTTGGTGGTACACACCCTGACCGCATCCGCACTCGCTGCAGTGGCCCTGGTCGTACACCCCCGCGTCCTCCCCGGGCGCGTGGGGATGCCCCTGGTGGAAGACCCCCTGGTGGGTGTCGACGCCGGCGACCGTGCGCCGGCTATCGGTACGACGATCTGGCCCGGCACGTCCAGGCAGACCGGTACTGCTGCCCATATGCCTCCCGGCGGAGTCTCTCGGCTGCAACCTGCTCATCGTGTCCCCTCCTTGTCAGCAAGCGCGTTTCATCGCGTCAGCACAACGTTTAACCTCTGACAATTATTGCGCGTACGCATACATTTGGCAACTCGTCCCGCTGAGGAAGGCCGACCTCTCGGCGGGAAGGGGACCTGACCTCTCGGCGGGAACTTGTTGACTGCTCGGCGGGGTTGGTGGCGCCCACCAACCCCCACCCGGTCCCGGCGGCAAAGATTGCGCACCTGCAAGATTTGCACCATGCTCGGACCTATCCGGGCGATGGACCGCCCGCGGTACGACACGAGATGGCGGTGACGCGACATGGCAGAGACGGTGGCCGATGTGCTCCTCGGGCGGTTGCGTGAGTGGGGCGTCAAGCAGGTCTTCGGCTTCCCCGGCGACGGCATCAACGGACTGCTCGCTGCCTGGGCGAGGGCGGACGACAACCCCCAGTTCGTACAGGCGCGCCACGAGGAGATGTCGGCCTTCGAGGCCGTCGGGTTCGCGAAGTTCTCGGGCGAGGTGGGCGTCTGCGTGGCGACCAGCGGACCGGGCGCAGTGCATCTGCTCAACGGCCTGTACGACGCGAAGCTGGACCACGTGCCCGTGGTGGCCATCGTGGGCCAGACCGATCGCAGCGCCATGGGCAGCTCGTACCAGCAGGAGATAGACCTGCTGACCCTGTTCAAGGACGTCTGCAGCGACTACATCCAGATGTGTACCGTGCCGCAGCAGCTTCCCAACCTCATCGACCGGGCGATCCGGATCGCCATGAGCGAGCACGCGCCGACCTGCATCGTGGTGCCCTCCGACGTCTTCGAGCTCGAGTACGAGCCGCCAGGACACGCGTTCAAGCAGGTGCCGTCGAGCCTGGGGGTCTCGGAGGCCACGGTGGTACCCGATGACGCCTCGGTGCGCCGGGCCGCCGACATCCTCAACGCAGGTGAGAAGGTGGCGATCCTCGTCGGTCAGGGAGCCCGCAGCTGTGTCGACGAGCTGAGCGTGGTCGCCGACCTGCTCGGCGCCGGAGTCGCCAAGGCACTGCTGGGCAAGGACGTCCTCCCCGACGACCTGCCGTGGGTGACGGGGGCCATCGGTCTGCT
>JAWWPH010000535.1:0-9293 GCA_033850875.1 Nocardioidaceae bacterium
GGGCTCGGCCTGTACATCGTCGGTGGGCTCGTCGCGGCCCACCAGGGCTCGGTCCACGTCGAGACGTCGCCGGCAGGCGGCGCCCGGATGAGGGTGATGCTTCCCGAGGGTCGACCCGACGCCCTCGGGTGAGGCCGCACGCAAACCGGTTCGCGGTGAAGGAGCCGCTGTTCCTAGACTCGGCCTAGCCCGTCGTCGCTGTGCCGTCGTCCCCGTCGTTCCTAGGAGCCCCACCCATGTCCGGCCCGAACAGCAACTACGACCCCGTCGAGGTCACGCCGCTGCGCGCGGACACGGTGGCGGCGATGCGCTACGAGGCGGTCGCGGCGATCGAGGCGGCGGCGAGCCTGGAGGAGCTCAAGCAGGCCCGGCTGGCCCATGCGGGCGACCGGTCGCCGCTCGGCCTCGCCAACCGGGAGATAGGGGCGCTGCCGCCGCAGGCCCGCAAGGACGCCGGTATGCGGGTCGGGCAGGCGCGGGCCGAGGTACGCGCGGCCCTCGAGCGCCGGACGGCGGAGTTGGAGGCCGAGCAGGAGGCGCGGATGCTGGCGGAGGAGTCCGTCGACGTGACGCTGCCGTACGACCGCGAGCCGCGCGGTGCCCGGCACCCGCTCACGACCATCCAGGAGCGCATCGCCGACATCTTCGTGGCGATGGGCTGGGAGGTCGAGGAGGGTCCCGAGGTGGAGGCGGAGTGGCTCAACTTCGACGCGCTCAACCTCGGCCCGGACCATCCCGCCCGCAGCATGCAGGACTCCTTCTTCCTCGAGCCGCTCGACGCCGGGGTCGTGCTGCGGACCCACACCTCGCCGGTACAGGCCCGGGCCATGTTGTCGCGGACCCCGCCCCTCTACGTGATCTGCCCGGGCCGCACCTACCGCACCGACGAGCTCGACGCGACGCACACGCCGGTGTTCCACCAGGTCGAGGGTCTCGCCGTCGACCGGGGACTCACCATGGCGCACCTCAAGGGCACGCTCGACCGGTTCGCCGAGGCCATGTTCGGCGACGGCAGCACGACCAGGTTCCGCCCGTCGTACTTCCCGTTCACGGAGCCGTCGGCCGAGGTCGACCTAATCTGCTTCGTCTGCCGAGGCATCGAGCCCGACGTGCACGCGTGCCGGACGTGCGGCGGCGAGGGCTGGATCGAGTGGGGCGGCTGCGGTGTCGTCAACCCGCGGGTCCTGGTGGCCTGCGGCGTTGACCCCGACGAGTACACCGGGTTCGCGTTCGGCATGGGGATCGAGCGCACGCTCATGTTCCGCCATGGCGTCGCCGACATGCACGACATGGTCGAGGGCGACGTGCGCTTCACCCTGGCGTTCGGGACGGAGCTCTGAGATGCGCGTTCCCGTGTCGTGGCTGCGCGACTACGTCGACCTGCCCGCCGAGGTCTCGGCGAAGCAGCTGGCGGACAGGCTCACCATGCTCGGCCTCAAGCTCGAGGCGCTCGAGACGGCCGGAGGCGGCATCCAGGGACCTCTCGTGGTCGGGCGCGTCCTGAGCGTCGAACCCGAGACCCACTCCAACGGCAAGACGATCCGGTGGTGCTCGGTCGACGTCGGTGAGGACGCACCGCGCGGCATCGTCTGCGGTGCGTCCAACTTCGCCGTGGCCGACCTCGTCGTCGTATCCCTTCCCGGCGCCGTGCTCCCCGGAGGCTTCGAGATCACGGCCCGCAGGACGTACGGCCACGTCTCCGACGGCATGATCTGCTCGGCGCGCGAGCTGGCCCTGGGTGATGACGCCGCCGGCATCATCGTGCTGCCCGCCGGTGAGGCCGAGCCGGGCACCGACGCGATCTCGCTGCTCGGCCTGCGTGAGGACGTCATCGAGTTCGAGATCAACCCCGACCGTGCGTACGCGTTGTCGGTCCGCGGTGTCGCCCGGGAGGCGGCCACGGCGTACGGACTGGAGTTCCGTGACCCGGCCCGGGTGCTGCCCGCCGCCGCCGCGGGTGAGGGCTACCCCGTACGGGTCGACGACCCGTCGGGCTGCGACAGCTTCGTGGCGCTCGAGGTGTCGGGCTTCGACGCGACAGCTCCGACGCCACGCTGGCTGGCCCGCCGCATCCAGCTCGCGGGCATGCGTCCGATCTCGCTGCCCGTCGACGTCACCAACTACGTGATGCTCGAGCTCGGGCAGCCGATCCACGGCTACGACAGGAGCAGCCTCGACGGCGAGATCGTCGTCCGCCGCGCGAGCGCCGGCGAGAAGCTGACCACGCTGGACGGGACCGCGCGTGAGCTCGAGCCCGGTGACCTGCTGATCACCGACCGGTCCGGCCCGATCGGGCTCGCCGGCGTGATGGGCGGCGCGTCCACCGAGCTGACGGAGAGCACCACCGAGGTCCTCATCGAGGCGGCGCACTTCGACCCGGTGTCGATCGCCCGCACGGCACGTCGGCTCCGGCTGCAGAGCGAGGCGTCCAAGCGGTTCGAGCGCGGCATCGACGCCACGATCGGCAGGGTCGCCGCGCATCGGGTGGCGACGCTGCTCGTCGAGTTCGGTGGCGGCACCATCGCGCCCACTGCCACTGTGGTCGGCGAGCCGGGTGCGTTCGCGCCCATCGTGATCGACGCGGACCTGCCCGGTCGGGTCTGCGGTATCTCGATCACCGGCGCGACCGCCGCGGACGCGTTGTCCGCAGTCGGGTGCTCCGTGATCTTGAACGGGGGTCGCATCGAGGCGGTCCCGCCGCCGTGGCGAGGTGACCTGACCGACCCCTACGACCTGGTCGAGGAGGTCGTGCGGATCGTCGGGTACGACAAGGTCCCCAGCGTCGTTCCAGCGGCCCCGGCCGGGCGCGGGCTCACCCCACGGCAGCGGTTGCGGCGCCGGATCGGGCTCGCGCTGGCGTCGGCGGGCTACGTCGAGACGCTGTGCTACCCGTTCCTGGGCGGCTCCGACCTCACCGCCATGCAGCTCGACGCGGCCGACCCCCGGCGCACTGCCCTGCGGATCGCGAACCCCCTGTCCGACGAGGAGCCGCTGCTGCGCACGACCATGCTGCCGGGGCTGCTCAAGGCGCTCGCCCGCAACGTCGGACGGGCTCAGCCCGACGTCGGCCTGTACGAGCTCGGGAGCGTGTTCCTGCCGGTCGCGGGGGAGCGCCCCAAGCCACCCGCGCTCGGCGTCGACCGGCGCCCGACCGCCGACGAGCTGAAGGAGCTCGAGGCGACCCTGCCGGACCAGCCCCTCCACCTCGGCGTCGTGCTGAGCGGCCAGCGCGAGCTCGCCGGCTGGTGGGGTGACGGCACCCGCGCCGGCTGGGCGGACGCGGTCCAGGCCTGCCGCCTGGTGGCCGACGCGGTCGGTCTCGAGCTCGACGTCGTCGCCGGTGAGCATGCACCGTGGCACCCCGGCCGGTGCGCGCAGCTGTCGGTGGGCGGCTCTCACGCCGGCTACGCGGGGGAGCTGCATCCCGCGGTGTGCAAGGCGTACGGCGTCCCCGCCCGGTCGGCGGCTGCGGAGCTCGACCTCGACCTGCTGATCCGGCTCGCCGCCGAGGTGGTGCCGGCACCGACCTTCTCCACCTTCCCGGTGGCCAAGGAGGACGTCGCCCTCGTCGTGGACGCCCAGGTGGCGGCCGCTGACGTGCTCGACGCGCTGCGCGAGGGGGCCGGCGACCTGCTCGAGTCCGCCCGGCTCTTCGACGTCTACGCCGGTGAGCAGATCGGCGCAGGGAAGAAGTCCGTGGCGTACTCACTGCGCTTCCGCGCCCCGGACCGCACGCTGACCGAGAAGGAGGTCAGGGTGGCGGTGGAGGCCGCCGTCGCGTCGGCGGCCCGAACGGTCGGCGCCGTCCAGCGCACCTGACCGCGACACGTCACCCCCGGCCCGACTTCGCCGGCGTGTCGTGCACCGATCGACGTCTCGGCGACACGCTGTGACCGCACAGCACCGGCGACACGTCGGGTAACGACGCCGGCGCTAGCCGGGGAAGGGCGCCCAGCGCAACCCCGACCCGGGCGCGAGACCCGGGCGCGCCCCTTCGAATCCCGGCGGCGGCGCGCCCGGGCGTTCGGCGCCGAGGAGTACCCGGGTCATGGCGTTGCGGGTGTCGAGCAGCTCGTCGAGGGCGGACTCGAGGTGAGCCGAGGACACCGCCAGCGGCCCCTCAGCGCCGTCCGCGTCTGCTGCGGCGAGTACAGCCGCCCGCCGCATCAGCTCCTTGAGGAAGGACGCGGTGACGCCCTCCGTACGGGCCAGTACCGCGTCGAGGCCGCTGGTGTCGATCTCCAGCGCGCCGCGGTACAGCTCGAACAGCCGCCGGCGTGCGTCGAGGTCGGGCATGGTGAGCTCGACCGCCTGGTCGACCCGACCGGGACGGGCCGCGAGCGCCGGCTCCAGCAGATCTGCGCGGTTGGTGGTCAGCACGAACACGACGTCGGCATCGGCGGCGAGCCCGTCCATCTCGTTGAGCAGCTGGAAGAGCAGCGGATGCTGACCGGGATGCATCCCGCGGTCCTCCGCGATCAGGTCGACGTCCTCGACGACGACCATCGCCGGCTCGAGCGCGCGGGCGACCGAGCACGCCTCGGCGATCAGGTGCATGGCACCACCCGTGAGCGAGATGACGGTCGTGTCGGTGAGGCTCGCGATGAGGTACCTGACGGTATGGGTCTTGCCGACGCCCGGCGGACCGTAGAGGAGCAGCCCGCGCTTCAGGTGCTGGCCGGCGTCGAGCAGCCGCTGCTTGTGCCGCGCGACGTCGACGACCTGGCGCTGCACCGTCGCCAGCGTCTGCTCGGGCATGATGAGCTGGTCGATGCCCATGACCGGCCGGCGGTGGAAGCTCAGTAGCGTCTCGCCGTGACCGAAGATCTCCCGGTCGAACGACAACACCTGGTTGCGGAAGACGTTGTGCACGCCAGCCAGCCGTCGGATCTCCGCGGCGACCCCGGACGCGTACTCGTCGTCGGTGGCGACGACCTGCACCGTGAGGCCACCCCCCTCATGGGGGTCTGTCCGACGCAGCAGCACCGCGGCGCGGGTCTCTCCCTCGGTGGCCAGGTACAGGCCGCACAGCACGCAGGCAGCGACCTCACCGTCGGGTCCGCTCGCGAGGTTGGTCCGCGCCACGTTGCCGGGTCGCGGCCCGTAGCCGTGCTGCCCGCTGCCCGAGAGGAGCTCGGCCAGCCCGAAGTCCTGGTGCCGGAAGTCGACCACGCCGACCAGCTGCGACGTGACCGGCGCCTCACGCAGCCACGCGTCGATCCCTGCCTGGACGTTGACGTGCTCGTACATCGGCCACACCTGGTCCACCACGGCGCGCTCGGTACTCGCACCGCCGAGGTGGTCGCGCAGGATCGACGTCAGCGTGGGCTCCTCGTCGGCCCGTGCCGCCCGGACCGTCCTGCGGACGACCCGGCGCGCGAGCCGGCCGATGTCCTGCAGCTCGGGCCGGACCTCTTCCTCGGCGGAGGCAGGCGAGAGCGTCCGACGTGCGCTGAGCCGGCTGTACGACGGTGGTGTCACCAGGCCTCCTGGGTGCCGAGCGGTGCTTCGACACTAGGCCACACGTGGCCGGTCACTGCACCGCGAGTACCGCTGCCACGACCACGTTGGCCGTGGCCGCCGCGAGTCTCAGGGCGTCCACCCGGAGCAGCCGGCGATGCGTGGCCGGGTCCCAGCCGCGCTCCAGGCGGCGGTGCAGGGGTACGGCGAGCAGCCCGGTGACCCCGAGAACCGCCAGCAGCAGGGCCGATGACAGGGCCGGCCCCCACGTCGAGGTGCCGGCGGGACGGGCGAACCACAGCAGGACCGTGGTCACCACGAGACCGGCGAACAGCGGACCGACGACGTAGCCGATCCGGCGCTCGTGGGACCGTTCGTACGCCGTGAAGGCGCTCTCCGGCACCGCGCCGAGCTGCGGGTAGACGACGACCTGCACGGTCCACTGGAAGCCGGCGTACGCAGCGGTGGTCACCAGCTGGGCGACGAGCACGACCGACACAGGACCCATTGTCGGCCCCGCTCGGCCGTCCCGATGTCAGGCCGCCGCAGCGGGCGGCGCGACGGCCGCCTTCGCACGCAACCGCTGGTGGACGAAGGCGGCGGCCAGGAGCACCAGCCCCAGCACGATGAAGGACGCCACCCGGTACACCGAGCCGAGCGCGGCGAGGTCGTACAGGAACACCTTCGACGCGGCGAGACACAGCAGGCCGAGCCCGGCCAGGCGGACGAGGCGAGCGTCGGAGCGGAGCCCCGCCCAGAGCGCCGAGATGCCGCACAGCCCCCAGAAGGCGGAGACCAGTGCCTGTCCCTGCTCGCGCACGCCGCCGGCGTCGCTCAGCAGCGTGCCCGTGTCGGGCTGGAACGCCGACACGATGAGCACCGAGCCCAGGTAGAGCAACGCGACGGCCGCGACGGCCAGCAGAGCCGGGCGGGCCCGGACGCCCAGCTGCTCGAGCCGCGAGCCGATCACGGCGACGCCCGCTGCCAGCGCGAGCGCGACGGTGGCGAGCAGCGACGAGTCGACACCGAGGACCAGTGAGGAGGGGGGAGCCTCGAGCAGCAGCAGGTGCAGGGAGATCAGGCCGAGGAAGCCCACCGCGCCGACGGCGGCCACCCGGTCCTCGAGGGCGTCCGCGGCGCGCGCCAGCGCCACGGCTGAGGCAGCCCAGGCGAGAAGCAGGGTGCTGCCGTCCAGCGTCAGTGCGGTGATGTACGCGAGCGCGGCGATGCTCAGGCTGTCCAGCACGACCCGTACCACCGGACCCTCCTTCGCGACGAGGCGAGCAGCCGCGAAGGCGGCGACGAGCACGGCCACGACCGAGCCGGCCGCACCTGCTCCCTCGAGGTGCCCCTCGACCAGGAGCTGCGGCCGGGCGTCGAAGAGCAGGACGTGCCCGACCGCGAGAGCGATCTGCCCACCCAGCGTGAGCCGGAGGACCTCGGCGCTCCGCGTACCGGAGCGTCGCGCGACCACCGCGAAGCCGAGCGAGGATGCCGCCCACCCGACCCCCAGAACCCAGCCGTTGCCGAGGGACCCGAACGCAACGTCGGCGAGCACGACGGCGGCGCCGAGGAGGACCAGTACGATCTCGTCGCTGGCACGCCGGAGCAGGACGGCCCCCGCGGCGGTGAGTGCGTGGCCGGCGGCCAGAGCGACGAGCCAGGTCCCGCCCGCGAGCTCGCCGGGCCCGTGGGGCAGCCCGTAGTAGCCGAGGGCGCCGAGCACGAGGGCGCCGAACGGGACGAGAACGACGGCGCACGGCTGGAGCTCGGCGTTGCTGTCGCGGAGCTCGTAGCCGAGGGTCAGCGCAAGGTTCAGCGCGGCGAAGACGCACAAGACGCCGAGGAGCTTCGCGTCCGCGGGCGGTCCAGCAGCCCACAGGGACACCTGCGCGAGGGTCAGGGTCGAGACCCCGACGGCGAGCCAGGGCCAGCGCTTCCAGACCATGACAGCCGCCGCCGAGCCGGCTGCCACGGCGAGCAGGGCCATCGACGTCGCGTCGAAGGTGCCGTCGAGCAGCGGTGACAGCACGGTTCCGCCGATGCCGAGCGCGGCGACGGTTCGCGCGTCCCAACGCAGCGCGACAGCGGTCGCGACCGCTCCGATGCCCAGCGCCAGGGGCAGCGCCACGGGCCTCGGGATCACCTCGTACACGACCGTGGCCGCGGACAGCGTGAGGAAGGCGCAGGTGATACCCGTCGCCGCCATCGCCAGCGCCGCCTGCGACCGGCCCCGGCGCTCGTACAGCCACGTACCTGCGGCGAAGAGGCCGAGGGAGCCGGCGCCTGCCAGCAGTACGCGGGCGTTCTCGTCGATCCAGCCGGAGTTGATCGCCAAGGCGACGAAGAACGCGATGCCGATGATCACCGCGACACCACCGACGAGCGCGAGCAGGCGGCCACCGAGCAGCTCCTCGAGGTCGAACGGCTCACGACGTGCAGCGACCACCAGCGGGGGTACTCGCGCCGGCCGCATCGGGCCGAGGGGCGCGGTCTCGCCGGCCGCGAGGTCGGCCGGGATCCTGCCCGTTGCAGTGGCGGTGGTCATGGTGCCGTGGCGGGCGGGGTAAGGCTCGAACGGCTCCACCGACCGGCGGGCGCCGACTTCGACGGCGGCGGTCAGGGCCGCCACCTGCTTCTCGAGGGCAACCACCCGATCTTCGAGGATGTCGGTCATCGGTCCTGCGCTCCTTCGGTCTGCAGCGGCCCCGAGCCCGCCTGAGGTCGCACGATGGCCCGTAGCGACGTCGGTCTCCACTGGGTACCGCCTCGAGGCGTCGGGACGCCTTCCGCGTTGAGCGTGTCGCAGATCGCCTGCAGGGTCGCGCCGGCCGCCCGCATGCCTCTGATCCGGTCGGCGAGCGCCGCGGGGGTCGACGAGGGGCGGCCGCGCCCGTCGCCGTCGCGGCGGTGCTCGAGCGCGAGGACGGCCCGGCGGCCGACGCCGCGCGGCTGCCAGCCTGCCGTCAGCGCGAGCACCGAGGCGAGATGAGCGCCGCGGTCGGTGGTGAGGTCGATCCCCACGTCGGGGGCGACCACGAAGAAGCCGTCCGCGACCGCCCGCTGCATGACGTACGCGAGGTCCTCGACGGAGTACGTCAGCCGGTCCAGCCGCTCGACCACGATGCCGGCGGCCCGGCCCTCCCGGCAGGCCTCCATCGCCGCGTGCAGGCCCGGGCGCCGAAGCGACCGGCCGGAGCGGACGTCTTCGAAGAAGCCGACGACCGTCCAGCCGCGCCGGGCGCACTCGGCCGCGATCGCCTCGCGCTGGCGGGTCCTGCTCGGGCGACTCGCGCGGCGTTCACGCGGCCCGACCCTGACGTAGCCGACGACGCTGCGAGCTTCCATGGCCCCTGTATACACTAATTCTGTATTAGTGTATACACGCTTTGACTGTTCCCCGCCTTCGATGCTCTCACTCGCCATTTGCATACTTGTGCTGCCATCGGAATAATGATGCGTATGACGGTACGGGCGGCGGTGGCCGGCGCGAGCGGTTACGCGGGCGGTGAGATCCTGCGCCTGCTGCTGGGGCATCCCGAGGTCGAGATCGGTGCACTGACCGCGGACTCGAACGCAGGGACCTCGCTCGCCTCGGCCCATCCGCATCTCGTGCCGCTGGCCGACCGGGTGCTGGAGCCCACAACCGCCTCCGCGCTGGGCGGTCACGACGTGGTCTTCCTGGCGCTGCCGCACGGCGCCTCGGCCCCGCTCGCCGCCGAGCTGGACGCCGACGTGCTCGTCGTCGACTGCGGCGCCGACTTCCGGCTCACGAGCGACGAGGACTGGGCCACCTTCTACGGCGGCATCCGCGCGGGCTCGTGGCCGTACGG
>JAWWPH010000550.1:0-3103 GCA_033850875.1 Nocardioidaceae bacterium
GCGTACGCCGCGTCGGTCACGTGGTACCCGGCGCAGAACTTCCTGCCCGTGATGGCGCAGGCCTTCGGGTTGGCCGGCGCCTCGCCGAACCACTGGGCCACCTGGGCCTGCACGTTCGGGCTGGTGATCCAGTTGAGCCACATGTACGCGCAGTTCTTGTGCTGGGACTTCGCGCCGACCATCCAGGTGTCGGACCATCCCGTCGAGCCGTCCTTGGGGAACACGGTGGCGACCGGCGCCTTCTCGGCGGCGAGGTTGGCGTTGATCTGCCAGGCGGTGCCGATGACCACCGTGCCCGTCTTGAAGTCGTTGACCTCGGTGGTGTAGTCCGGCCAGTACTCGGCGATGCTCTTCTTCTGGTTCTTCAGCACGTCGACGGCCGCCGCGAGCTGGTCCTTGTCGAGGGCGTAGGGGTTCTTGATGCCCAGTGACGGCTTGGTGTTCATGAGGTACAGGGCGGCATCGGCGATGTAGATCGGGCTGTCGTACGCCGTCACCTTGCCCGCGTACTTCGACGCGCCGTCGAACACGGCGCTCCAGGACGTGGGCGGAGGCTTCACGACGCTCTTGTTGTACATGAGCAGGTTGGCGCCCCAGCCGTGCGGGATGCCGTACATCTGCCCCTTCACGCTGTTGAAGCTCTGGTGCTTGAGGAAGGGCGAGATGTCGGCATAGTTGGGCACGAGCGACGTGTTCACCGGCTCGACGTCGCCTGCGGAGATGAGCCTCAGCGTGGCGTCACCGGACGCCGAGACCACGTCGTAACCGCCGGCATGCATCAGGCTGACGGCGTCGTCGGACGTCCCGAAGTCCTTGACGTGGACCTGGCAACCCGTCTTCTTCTCGAACGGCGTCACCCAGTCGACGCTCTTGTCGTTGGTGCCGTCCTCGGCGTACCCAGGCCAGGCGAGGATGTTGAGCTCGCCCTCGCCGGGACCGATCTTCTTGAGCATCGACAGCTTCGGTGCGGTGAAGCCCCCACCTCCCCCTGCACTGGTGTCGCTGCCGCTGGTTCCGCAGCCGGCAGACAGCAGGGCCAGCGCCGCGACTACGGCACCCACAGCGGTGCGCCTGGCGCGGCGGGTACGCCGGGCGGGTCTCGTGGATGTGGACATGGGCGGCCTCCGGAGTCGAGTCAGGGGTTGGTGACGAGTGCGATGCAGTGCTGCGGGTCCCACGACAGCCGGACCGGGGCCCGCCGCAGGTCGAGCAGGTCAGTGGACGTCGTCTGCGAGTTCTGCTGAAGCGCCACGAGGCGCGTACCGGCCTCGACGTCGACGACGAAGCGGGTGGCGGCTCCCGCGTACACGACCTCCGCCATCGTGCCGGTGACCGACTGCATGCCGTGCGGCGGTTCACCGGCAGGGTGTACGTCGATCCGGATCTTCTCCGGGCGCACGCTGAAGGTGCCCGGGCGACCGAGGAGCCGTTGGGCGGCGCTGCCGGTGATCAGGTTGGCGGTGCCGACGAAGCCGGCGACGAACGGCGTCGCGGGATGCTCGTACACCTCCGAGGGCGTCCCCACCTGCTCGATCCGGCCCGCGTTGAAGACGGCGATCCGGTCGCTCATCGTGAGCGCCTCGTCCTGGTCATGGGTCACGAAGACGAACGTGATGCCGACGTCGCGCTGCAGGCCCTTGAGCTCGACCTGCATCTGCTCGCGCAGCTTCAGGTCGAGGGCGCCGAGCGGCTCGTCGAGCAGCAGGACCCTCGGTCCGATCACGAGCGCGCGGGCCAGCGCGACGCGTTGGCGCTGCCCACCGGACAGCTGGGTCGGCTTGCGGTCGCCGTGGGAGTCGAGCCGTACCCGGGCCAGCGCCTCGTCGGCGAGCTGCCGGCGGCGTGCCTTCGCGACACCCCGCACCCGCAGGCCGTACGCAACGTTGTCGCGGACGTTCATGTGCGGGAAGAGCGCGTAGTCCTGGAAGACGGTGTTGACGTCGCGCTCGAAGGGCGCCTGCCGCGTCGCGTCGACACCGTCGAGGTACACCCTCCCCGTGTCCGGGCTCTCGAACCCGGCGATCAGCCGCAGCACCGTCGTCTTGCCCGACCCGGAGGGTCCGAGCATCGAGAAGAACTCCCCGTCGCGGATGTCGAGGTCGATGCCGTCCACCGCCGTGACGTCCCCGAAGCGCCGGCCGAGGTCACGCAGGCTGACGGCGTCAGCCCGTCCGGATGCCGACGCCTGGTCGCCACCCTGGGGGTTCACCACATGCGCACCCTATCCACAGGGCCTGCTCGGTCGGCGCTCAGTTGGAGGTGCGGGGCCATGCGGCCTCGACGAGACGGCTCGCCTCGGCGAGGGACATGCCGCTTCGGCGCGCGGTCTGCGTGAAGGAGATGGCCGCCTGCCGGGCCGCCGAGCTCCGGCTCTCCTCGGAGGTGGAGTCGAGCAGCTCGCTGCGTACGAACGTCCCTCGGCGTCCCTGAGTCGAGATCACCTCGTCGGCCTCGAGCTCGCGGTAGGCACGAGCGACGGTATTGACGGCCAGCCCGAGGTCCCGCGCCAGCTGACGGACCGTCGGGAGCTTCTCGCCCGGCTCGAGCTCTCCGGTCACGACCATCGCCGCGACCTGCGTACGGAGCTGCTCGAACGGAGGCACCGGGCTGTCGTGGTCGATGGAGAGGAGGGTCATGCCGACGGGCTCCGGACCGTGAGCCGGGAGGCGACCGGCAACCGGTACGGGCGCGTGCTACGCGGACGGCCCACCAAGAACGCGGCGCCGGCCGCGACGGCATAGAGGACGACGAGCCACCACCCTCGATCGGGAAGGACGACTGTCATCCAGGCAACCATCGCCATCGTGGCCACCGTCACAGTCAGCAGGTCCCGCAGGCCCACGGCCAGCACGACGTCAGCAGTCACCAGGCCATCCTCGTCGGCCGCCCGCAACGGCGCTACCACCAGACGACGCTGGACGAGCACGCTTGTCGTCGCCACGAAGGCGAGGATGGCACCTTCGAAGATCATCGATGGCGCGGAGTCCTCGACAGCCGGAAGGGACGCCAGACCGGTCAACACGAGACCACCCACAGCGGCACTCACCCACCCGAGCAGCCCGACACCGACCTCTAGCGCGATCTCGCGACGTTGGATGTACTC
>JAWWPH010000008.1:0-6026 GCA_033850875.1 Nocardioidaceae bacterium
CTCGTGTGGATGACCGGGTCGAAGCCGTACGACCGGGTCGCGTGGATCGCCTTGTACCGGAGCAGCTCGATGCGCGGGTGCTGCGGGTCGTAGCCGCGGGGCGTGGTCTTCAGCCGATCCCCTGTCACGGTCCAGCCCGTGTCGGTGAGGCCGGCGACCAGCGCCTCGAGAATGCGGCCACGCCGCTCGTCGACGATGGCGTCGCGCATCCGCCCGAGCGCCTCGCGCGACATGGCGTAGCAGCCGACCCCGATGAAGACACCACGGGCGTCGACCTGGACGTACCAGCCGGTCGACTCCCCGCACGCGACGAATCCGCCCTGGTGGGTCTTGTACGGCGTCTTGTCCTTTGCATAGCGCACGTCCCGGTAGGGCCGGTACACCTTGGCGGTGCCGAACTCGGGCTCGAGCTCCGTCAGCAGCGCCACCATCGGAGCGCGTGCCGACGACTCGTACATCTGTTTGTGGGCCGTCCAGAACGAGCGGGTGTTGTCCATCTCGAGGTCCTCGTAGAAGTCGAGGGCTGCCTCGGGGAACCCCTCGAACCCGGCCACTCCGGCAGCCTATCCATCAGCCGAAGCCGCGCACCCGGGCGTGGCATGCTCTACCGATGACGACAGACGAGGCGCTGGTACGACGTCCTGGTCCCCGGCTCGCCGACGGCCTGGTGACGCACATGGAGAAGGTGCCGGTGGACGCCGATGCGGCGGTCGAGCAGTGGCGCGGGTACGTGGCGGCGCTCGAGCGTTGCGGCTGGGCGACGTACGAGGTGCCGCCCGCCGACGACTGTCCCGACGCTGTCTTCGTGGAGGACACCGTGGTCGTGTACCGCGACCTCGCGGTCATGACCCGCCCCGGGGCACCCCAGCGCCGCGACGAGGTCGCGGCAGCCGAGACAGCGGTGCGGGCCCGCGGATACCGCACCGCGAGAGTCGACGACCCGGGCACGCTGGACGGCGGGGACGTGCTCAAGGTGGCGGAGACCGTCTACGTCGGGCGAGGCGGTCGTACGAACGCCGCCGGGCTCGAACAGCTCCGGGCTCTCTTGGAGCCGCTGGGCGCCACGGTGATCGGCGTACCGGTCAGCAAGGTGCTCCACCTGAAGAGCGCGGTGACCGCGCTGCCGGACGGGACGGTGATCGGCTACCCGCCACTCGTCGACGACACCGAGGTGTTCCCCGACTTCCTGCCTGTGCCGGAGGAGGCGGGATCGCACGTGGTCCTGCTCGGAGCGGGACGGCTGCTCATGTCAGCCTCCGCGCCGCGGACCGCCGAGCTGCTCGAACGCCGCGGCTACACACCGGTCGTCGTGGACATCGGCGAGTTCGAGAAACTGGAGGGCTGCGTCACCTGCCTCTCGGTCAGGCTCCGTCGTCCAGCCCGTGGAGAACCGCAGCCGTGACAGCCCCGTAGGCGACGTGCGGCACCACGTCGGCGATCCAGTCGGCACGTGACCAGGTCCTCGGGTCGGTGATGCCGAGCAGCGTCATGGGTCCATTGGTGCCGACGAGTGCCAGCAGAGTCGCCGACGCGGTCCCGGCGAGCATGCCCCGCCTCAGTCCGGCGGCCCGCACGCCACCCAGCAGGGCTCCCATGCCCACACCGGCGAGGATTCCCGTGAGCGGGGCAAGACCCTCCACCCGGTTGTCGCGCTGAGCACCCTCCCCCGGGATACCGACACCCGCCAGGTCGGCGAGCTTCGACACGGTGTCCTGCGGGGTGCTGCTCGCGCCACGTCCGCGAATCGCCATGTCGAGGTAGGTCACAGCGTTGAGGACCGTGGTACCGGCTGCTCCCGCTGCTGCACCGCGCAGCAGTCCACGGAAGAGGCTCATCGGGGTGCTCCTTCGACATCGGCTTCACTGGGCGGCGGACGCGGCCGTGGGGCGGCCGACGGGCGAGCAGCCTGTCCTGCTCGGACGCGCCCCGGGCGCAGGTCGACCGCGGGACTGAACGCTTCCTCGGACCGGCTCATGTCGCCGGACGCGTTTACAGACTCCCACAGGTGGGGAAGCTCCGCCGGGTCGCTGAGCTCGTCGAGCGCCGGTGACGCGGGCGAGGTCCCGGCCGAGGAGTCACGTCCTTTCCCGCCGAGGATTCAGCTCGTTCCCCATCGGGGCCGGTCAGCGCGGGGCCATCCGCAACGCCCCGTCCATGCGGATCGTCTCGCCGTTGAGGTAGTCGTGCCCGACGATCATCTCGACCAGCGAGGCGTACTCCTCCGGCGTCGCGAGCCGCTTGGGGAAGGGGACCCCGGCACTCAGGCTCTCGCGGAACTCCTCGCTGATGGCGGCGAGCATCGGAGTGTCCACGATCCCGGGGGCGATCGTGTTGACCCGGATGCCGAACTGGGCCAGGTCCCGTGCCGCCGTGATGGTCATCGCCGCGACCCCGCCCTTGGACGCTGAGTACGCGATCTGGCCGACCTGGCCCTCGAAGGCGGCCACCGAGGCAGTGTTGACGACCACACCTCTCGTGCCGCTCTCGTCGGGTTCGCCGCGGCTCATGGCCTCGGCTGCGAGCCGCATCACGTTGAAGGTGCCGAGCAGGTTCACGGTGATCACCGAGCGGAAGAGCTCCAGGTCGTGCGGACCGTTGCGCCCCACGATGCGGCTCGCCGGCGCGATCCCGGCGCAGTTGACCACGACTCGCAGCGGTACCTCGAGCAGGGCGACCTCGTCGAGCGCGCCGCGTACATCTGCGTCGCTCGTCACGTCGGCGGCGACGAGCCGTACACCGGTGGGGACGTCGGTGACCCGCGCAACCGACGACGCGAGATCGATCCCGACGACGGCTGCGCCCCGCGCGGCCAGGCGGGCAGCGGTGGCCGCGCCCAACCCTGATGCCGCGCCGGTGACGAGAGCGGCGGCTCCGGACAGTTCCATCTAGGTACTCCTCAGGTGTGGGACGGGTCTCGGCTCCGGTCGGGTGGCGGACCGGTCGCTCGACACTCTGCCGCTCGACACTCTGCGCCTCAACGGAAGGCCAGGTCTGGAACGACTTCGGCGCCGGGGATGTCGGCAAGCAGAGCCCCGGCGAGTACCAGCTTCGAGCGGCGTACTCCGCTGCCGATTACCGCGACCGCGATGTCGGCCGCCTCGGCGGAGATCAGCAGCCGCCAGCCCTTCGGCAGCCCGATCGGCGTGATGCCGCCGTGCTCCATCCCGGTCTCCGCCACCGCCCGCTCCATCGGCAGGAACGACGCCTTGCGGACGTCGAGCAGCCGTCTCACCACGTTGTTGACGTCGGCACGCATGTCGGCGCGCACAACGCACGCGGCGATGCGCTCCTCGCCTCCACGCCTGCCCAGGACCACCACGCAGTTCGCCGAGG
This sequence comes from Nocardioidaceae bacterium, assembly GCA_033850875.1. GTDB lineage: Bacteria > Actinomycetota > Actinomycetes > Propionibacteriales > Nocardioidaceae > DASQEH01. The sequence continues at coordinate 3,334 of JAWWPH010000008.1, forward strand.
CCTCTAGCGACACGGAGTACGCCTCTGTCATGGCCGCGGTGTCGGCGAGCGCGGGGTCGATCTCGACGACGGCGGTTCGCGGCGTGTGCGGCCAGTCCGCGAGCGCCGACCGTACCGGCTCGGCAAGCAGCTCGGGATGTTCGTCGACCGGTACGGACGTCAACGTGCCGATCGTCGGCAGTGACATGCTCTCCTCCACTACTTGGATTCTCGCGGACGACGCTACGGTATGGCGCCGTCAGGTCGAGTACACGGCCGTCCGGGCGGCAGCTGGCGGCTGACCGGGTAGCTGCCGAGGGCGGCTCGGTCTGAGTCGTGCGGTGCGCGCCCGGCAGCACGTGCGCCGCTCGATCTGCCCGGCAGCGGCCTCTCTAGCGGACATTTTCGCCCTCTCTAGCGGACATTCCTGCCCTCTCGACCTGACATTCCTGCCCGCTCGACCGGACATTTGCGCCCGCTCGACCGGGCATTTGCGCCCGCTCGGCGGCGGGCTTGAGTGGCCCTGTTGACTGGGGACATGGCACTGCAAGGAGAGTACGAGCCCAGCCCGCACCAGTGGGTCCGCGACGACGTCGAGGAGGTCGAGTCCTCCGGCGGCACGAAAGGCGACATGCGCGGGATGCCGATCGTCGTGATCACCACGAAGGGCGCGAAGACCGGCAAGATCCGGAAGGTCCCGGTGATGCGCGTCGAGCACGACGGCGTGTACGTTGCCGTCGCCTCGATGGGAGGCGCGCCCAAGAACCCGATCTGGTACAACAACCTGGTCGCCCATCCGGAGGTACAGCTCCAGGACGGACCGAACCGCCACGACCTGGTCGCGCGGGAGGTCAGCGGTGGGGAGCGGGAGATCTGGTGGGAGCGGGCGGTGGCCGCCTTCCCCGACTACGCCGACTACCAGCTCAAGACCTCGCGGACGATCCCGGTCTTCGTGCTGGAGCCGGCCGGGAGCTAGCCGACCGGGCGGTAGCGTTCGCCGACAGGGATCTCGGCGGAGACGGTGTTGCCCGGCCCGGCGAGCGGGCACGCCCACGCCTCGTCGTAGGCGCACGACGGCGAGTAGGCGAAGTTGAGATCGACCACCAGCGCGCCCGGCCCCCCGCCCAGGTCGGCGCCCTTGACCGTGTCGAGCAGGTACCGGCCGCCGCCGTACGACCCGGCGCCGGCGTCCTTCACCGGCAGGAACAGGCCACCGCCGTAGCTGCCGAGCCACCAGACGTCCAGACGGCCGATGCCGGGCAGGTCGGCAGTGCCGATCCTGGAGAACGGCACGATCCCGTCCGTTCCGGTGGCGACCTCGCGTAGCTCCTCGTCGACGTCGACGTCGACCTCCACCACGAACCGGAAGGCGGGATCGTACGGTGCGACGTCGGCGCCTGGGTACGTCGCCCTCGCGCCCTCGGGTACCGGCGACGCCGGGTGCTCCCTGAGCAGGTCGTCGCGGCCACGGACCCACTCCGCGTGCGCCTCGGCGGGATCGGGTTCCACACGCACCGACCGGTACAGCTGGCTCACGCGCCGCCGCCAGTCCAGCACCTGCCACGAGCTCACAGTTCATCGTCGCATGGTCTCCGCGGGCGGCAGACGACTCTACGGGTGCGCCGTCCCCGACACGGCGGTGCGAACGACGGCCTGTGAGAGACTTTTGGCGCGACACGACGATCACTCCACCGTGCCTGGGGGCTCCCCTGACGACACAAGAAGCAGTCCGCGAGCCGTACGTCGGCTCCCTGCGGTTCCGTCTCGCTGGGTTCGGCGTCCACATCTACACCGCCAGCGGGAGCGTGCTGGCCCTGCTCATCGTCGTGGCGGCGATGGACGGGGCGGTCATCCGGGCCCTGTGGCTGAGCCTCGCGGCCCTCGTGATCGACGGCACCGACGGCATGCTCGCCCGCAAGCTGCGGGTGAGCGAGACGATGCCCTGGTTCGACGGCGCTCGTCTCGACGACATCGTCGACTACCTGACCTACGCGTTCGCGCCGATCGTCTTGCTCTGGACCGGGCACTTCCTGCCCAGTGGCCCCGCCGGTCCGGTGCTGGCGGCACTGCCGTTGCTCGCGTCCAGCTATCAGTTCTGCCGGACGGACGCGAAGACCGCCGACCACTTCTTCCTCGGGTTCCCCAGCTACTGGAACGTGGTGGCCTTCTACGTCGTGGTGCTGAGCCTGAGCCCGGCGGCGACGGGGGCCATCCTGGCGATCTGCTCGATCCTGGTCTTCGTGCCGATCAGGTACATCTACCCCTCCCGCACCAAGGCCTTCCGCCAGCTCAACCTGCTGTTGACCGCGATCTGGCTGGCCGCGTACGCGATCCTGCTCGTACAGATGCCGGGCCCCTCCGCGGTGGTGGTCGCCGTGTCCCTGGCGTACCTCGTGTACTACGCCGGCCTGAGCATCTACCTGACCATGATCAGCCCACGGCTTCCGGAGAAGCTGCTGTCGAGGGACGCCATCGCCGCAGACCTCGAAGACTGACCCATGTTGCTCGGGTTCTGCGCCGCGCTCGCGGCGGCGGTCCTGTTCGGCTCCGCGTCGATCGTGCAGGCGACCGCCGTCCGGCGGATCCCGCGCTCCGCCGGGCTGAGCGCGCGGCTCGTCGTCGAGCTGCTGGGTCAGCCGCTGTTTCTCATCGCGATGGCCATGAACCTGGTCGGCTTCTCCCTGCACCTCGTCGCCCTGCGCTCCATCCCGCTG
>JAWWPH010000018.1:0-5844 GCA_033850875.1 Nocardioidaceae bacterium
CGTGCGGGCCGGCGAGCAGGACGACCTCGTCGAAGGTGTTCGCGGCGGCTCGAAGCGCCGGGCCGGTGAGCAGGACGTCACCCGCGTTGTCGAGCCGCACGGCGAGCATCCGCGTCACCAGTCACCAGCCAGTACTCGGTCGACCGCCGTCGACAGGTCGACGTACCACCGTCGCGCGGAGCGAACCTCGGACGTCCGGGTGTGCGCCGTGGGTACGAGTACGGCCACGGCCCCTGCGGCCTCCGCAGCCTCCACGTCGGATCCGATGTCCCCGACGACCACTGAGCGCGCCGGCTCGACGTCGAGCTCGCGGCAGGCGTGCTTGACCATGCCCGGGGCGGGTTTGCGGCAGCCGCAGCCGTCTTCCGGGCCGTGCGGACAGATCTCCCATACATCGAACGGCCCGAGCAGGTCGTCGATGCGGGCGTTCACTGCGGCGAGCTCCGCAGGCGAGATCAGCCCTCGGGCCACCCCCGACTGGTTCGTGATGACGCCCGTCCGAACGCCCGCCGAGCGCAGCCGGTCCAGCGCCTGGGAGGCTCCGTCGACGGGCCGGACCAGCGCGGGGTCGCGGTTGTACGCGACGTCGTGGACGAGAGTGCCGTCGCGGTCGAACAGGACCAGGTCGGGCAGCCCGCGCCACGGTCCCGCCCGGCGGTGGCGCCACTCACCGCGCAGCGTGTGCCAGGTCGCGGCGGCGGGGATGAGGGTGCTGGTGACTGCCATCCGGGCGAACTCGTCGGGAGACCTCGGCCCGGGGGCGATGCGCTCGGCCGCGAACCCGGCGACGCCGACGATGCTGCCGGTTGCCACCGCCCCGGCCAGTCCTGGTCGTCCGGTGGCGACCAGACCGAGCGCCGACACGGCGCCCGCTGTGATGGCGACGTGCCGGCGGCGCCGACCCCGCCCCGCCCCGCACGCCTGCCGCCAGGAGCGTCCGTGCAGCCGGCGCATGAGCACGTCGTCGGCGTTGCCGGCCTGCTGGCGCACACTAACGAAGAAGTCCGCGGGCCGGACGGGGTGTGAGATCCACCGGTCGCCGGTGACGAGCCGCCCCGACGTCGCGATGACCCTCAGCGCAAGATCGGAGTCCTCGCGGAACGCGCGCGGGAAGCGCTCATCGAAGCCACCTACCGTGCTGAGCGCCGACCGGCGGTACGTCATGTCCGCCGTGATCCAGCGGGCGGTCGCCAGCCCGGCGGTGCTCCGCTCCCAGTCGGTGGGCCTGCGGTAGGCGGGCAGCGGCACCCGGACCCGGCCCTGGGAGCCGGCGACGTCGCCGGGTGTACCCGCCAGGTCGGCTGCGAGCCTGAGGGGCCAGTCTGCGTCGGGGAGCACGTCGTCGTCGAGGAAGCTGACCCACGGCGTACGGGCCCGCCGCCAGCCCACGTTGCGGGCACGAGCGGGACCGCCGCCACCCGACCGCACCACAGCAAGACCCGGCAGGTCGATGCCGGCGAGTGCAGGCTCGAGCGGATCACCCGCGGGCCTGTCGTCGACCACGATGACCGCCTCGGGGGCCGGTCCCGACGCGTCGGCCAGGGCCCGCAGCAGTACCGCGAGGCTGGGCCGGCCGACCGTCGGGACCACGACCGTCGTCGCGGTCGTGGGCATCAGGCCTGCTCCGGACGACGCACCGCGAACGGCCCGATCGCCAGCAGGTCCACCGGAGCGGACCCGAAGCACTCCAAGGCGTCGCGGGGGTCGTCGACCATCGGCCGGCCCGCGGTGTTGAGACTGGTGTTGATCACGACCGGCAAGCCCGTACGGCCCTCGAACGCGGTGAGCATCCGTGCCACGAGGGGGTCGTCGGCGGCGTCCACCGTCTGCACTCGGGCGGTGCCGTCGACGTGCACGACCGCGGGGATGCGCTCGCGCCACGCGGGCGCGACGTCGTGGACGAACAGCATGTACGGCGACGGAAGCGGGCCGCGGGAGAAGATGTCCGCCGCCCGCTCGGCCCGGACCATGGGCGCCACCGGACGGAACTGCTCGCGCCCCTTGACATCGTTGAGCCGTTCGAGGTTGGCGGCATGCCCCGGGTGGGCGAGCAGCGAGCGGTTCCCGAGCGCCCGCGGGCCGTACTCGCTGCGGCCCTGGAACCAGGCCACCACCGCGTTGTCGCTCAACGCTGCGGCGACCTCGTCGGCGATGTCGTCGCACCTGGTGTACGGCACGCGGGCCGTGATGAGCGCCGCTTCGAGCTCGTCGTCGGACCAGCTCCGCCCGAGGTCGGCCCCGGGCATCGGCGCCGTGGTCTCGCCGTCGGTGCGCGCGACATGGAGCGCACCGCCGAGGGCAGTGCCGGAGTCGCCGGCTGCGGGCTGTACCCAGATGTCGCGGTAGCCGCTGTCGGCGTAGAGCCTGGTGTTGGCGACGCAGTTGAGCGCGACCCCGCCTGCCAGACTCAGGTACTCGCCGCCGGTGCGCCCGCGCAGCTGGGCGACCAGGTCGAGCAGGATCTCCTCGAGGAGCTGCTGAACGCTGGCCGCGAGGTCGGCATGGTCGTCGTTCCACGGCTCGTCGGCGGCGCGCGCCTTCACCAGGCTCGACCAGTCGACGGGGTCGGTGCGGAAGCCCCCGTCGCCGGTCGTGTAGACCGAGCGGCGCAGCTCCGGGAGGTGGCGCGGGCGGCCGTACGAGGCGAGGGCCATCACCTTGTACTCGTCGCTGCTCCGCAGGAAGCCGAGATGCTCCGTCACCGCCTCGTACAACAGGCCGAGCGAGTGCGGCAGGGACTGGCTCGCGAACACGTCGAGCACGCCGCCGTTGTAGCGACCGGAAAGATGGCTCGCCGACTCCCCGCGCCCGTCGAGAACGAGCACGTCGACGTCGTCATACGGTGACGCCAGCCCGGCGGAGGCGGCGTGTGCCACGTGATGGGGCACGTACCGCACGGCCGCGGGATCGAGCCCGGGCAGCGCGGTGGCGAGGAAGCCGGGCGCCGTTCGCGCATACGTCAGCCGTAGGTGGTCCCATGGGTCGTGCAGCCCCATCTCGTCGGCCGCCCGGGCGAGCGCCGGGTCGAACGAGTAGGCGACGGCGTCGAGGTCGCTGGCGGCGATACCCGCTGACCGCAGGCACCAGGCGGCGGCCTGTTCCGGCAGCTCCCACGCGGAGAACGGCACCGGCCGCTTTCCGTGCTTGCGGCGGGAGAAGCGCTCCTCCTCGGCCGCGGCCACGGTCTGCCCGTCGATCACGAGCGCCGCAGCCGGGTCGTGGAAGATCGCGTTGATACCCAGTACCTTCACGCCTGCTCCCGTCGTTACCCACCGGTAGTAGCGATCTGTGCCCACTTGTCCCCCCGAGAAACGTCCGGGGGAGGCACCGCTTCACCGCGTGGACGGTTCCTCGCTGAGCGTGACCGGGCCCTAGGATGCCGCCATGACCCGTCGCGCGTACCTGCACGTCGGCAGCCCGAAGACGGGCACGACGTTCCTGCAGCAGGTCCTGTGGGCACAGCGAGACGTCGCCCGGGACCAGGGCCTGCTGCTGCCCCTGACGCGCGTCACCGACCACTACTACGCCTCCCTCGACGTGCGGGAGGTCGCCGACGAGCCGCACCGGCCCGACGAGGCGTCGGGCGCCTGGGGACGGCTGGTCGAGGAGGCCAACTCCTGGGGTGGCGACGTGCTGGTGTCCCACGAGCTGTTCGCGCCGGCAACGGCGGAGCAGGCCGCGCGAGCCGTCGCGTCCCTGGAGGACACCTTCGAGGTCCACATCGTGGTGACGGCGCGTGACCTCGTCCGCCAGATCCCCGCCGAGTGGCAACAGCACATCAAGAGCCGAGACGTCGCGACGCTTCCGGAGTTCATCGCCAGGCTCCGCGCCGACGAAACGAGACAGAGCTGGTTCTGGGCCGTCCAGGACTTCGCGGGCGTGCTGCGCCGGTGGGGGGGCATGCTGCCTCCCTCACAGCTCCACGTAGTGACCGTGCCACCGCCGTCGTCGCCGTCGGCGGTGCTGTGGGAGCGGTTCGCGGCGCTGGTGGGGTTGACGCCTGGGGACTTCCGGCTCGACGGAGTCCGGAGGAACGAGTCCCTCGGCTCGGAGCAGGCCGAGTTGCTTCGGCTGGTGAACGCCGAACTCGGGGACCGGCTCCCGAAACCGGGCCCCTATCACCCCGTCGTCATCACCCTGCTGGCCCACCGGATCCTCAGTGGGCGTCCGGGGCGGCGCCTGGCTCTCGGGCCGGAGGACCGGGAGTACGCCGCCCAGCTCTCCCGCGGAGTCGCGGACGACCTCGCTGCCATGGGAGTCGACGTCGTCGGCGACCTGGCGGACCTGGTCCCCGTGGAGCGTTCCACGGAGGCGGGCCCGGCCGCAGCTGCCGGATACGGGGTGAGCGGGGACACCCTCCGGGACGAGGCCGTGGCAGCCCTGGCCTGCATGCTCGACTCGTACTCGGCCAAGACCGTCACATCGGCCGCCAAGCGGCAGCAGCTGCGCGGTCGTGTGGACGCGGCCCGCGCACAGCTGGCGCAGGTCCGGCGCGAGCGTGCCGAGGTGCGCGCCGAACTGCGGGCCACGCGGAGCCAGGTCACCGCCCTGACTCGCAGGTTGACGCAGCTGGAGCGCCGGCTCGCCGACGTGGAAGCAGAACGCAACCGGCTCGCCGACGAGGCACGGCGGCCGCTCCACCGGCTCGCGGCGGAGGTGACGGAGCGGGTTCCCGTGCTCTCTCGCCTTCGCGGGCTGTACCGGCGTACGGTCGGCTTCGCTCGCTCGCGGGCTCGGTCGGACGGATGGGGCGAGGGCTAGCAACCGCCTGACTGCGCATGAACCAGCCCTTCTCGGGCACAGCACCGGCGTGCGCGTCTCTGTGCTGGGAACCGGATACCTCGGTGCTACCCATGCCGCGTGCCTGGCGTCGTGCGGTCACGAGGTCGTCGGGGTCGACAACGACCCGGCGCGGGTCGAGCGTCTGTCGTCGGGGCTGGCCCCCTTCCACGAACCGGAGCTGGACGACCTTCTCGGTGCGGGGGTTCGGTCCGGCCGCCTGCGCTTCACGACCTCGATCGAGGAGGTGGCGACCGCCAGGGTGCACTTCCTCTGCGTCGGCACGCCGCAGCGGGCCGGCAGCCACGCAGCGGACCTCTCTGCCCTGTGGGAAGTCGTGGGCTCGCTGGCACCGCTGCTGGACCAGCCGTGCCTCGTGGCCGGCAAGTCGACGGTCCCGGTCGGGACGGCCGAGCGGGTTGGCGCCCAGCTCCGCGAGCGAGCCCCCGCCGGCGGGGGAGTACAGGTGGCGTGGAACCCGGAGTTCCTCCGCGAGGGCCACGCCGTCCACGACTCGCTGCGGCCGGAGCGGCTGGTCTTCGGCGTCGAGACTGACGCCGCGGACCGGACGCTCCGCGAGGTGTACGCGCCGCTGCTGGAAGCCGGCATCCCCGTCGTGACCACCGATCTGGCGACCGCAGAGCTGGCGAAGGTCTCGGCCAACGTGATGCTGGCGACGCGTATCTCCTTGGTCAACATGCTCGCGGAGGTCTGTGAGGCGGCCCAGGCGGACGTCGGCGACCTCACCACGATCCTCGGGCACGACTCGCGGATCGGCTCGCTGTTCTTGACGCCGGGCGTCGGCTTCGGCGGGGGCTGCCTGCCGAAGGACACCCGGGCGTTCGTGGCCAGGGCGGAGGAGCTCGGGGTGGGGGAGCCGCTCGCCCTGCTGCGCGAGGTCGACTGCATCAACATGCGCCAGCGGGCGCGGACCGTCGACCTCGCCTTCGACCTGGTGGGCCACGGTCGCGGCGCGACCATCGCCGTGCTCGGTGCCGCGTTCAAGGCGGGCTCGGACGACGTACGGGACTCACCGGCACTGGACGTCGCCTCGACACTGCATGC
>JAWWPH010000025.1:0-7349 GCA_033850875.1 Nocardioidaceae bacterium
GGTCGAGCGGATGCGGACGAAGACCTCGGCCCATGTGCTGTCGTTCGGGTACGGACCGGAAGCCGACGTGCGCTTCGACGAGGTCCGCCTCGACGACGTCGGCCGCGTCCGCTTCCGGCTGGCGTACCGGGGCGAGCCCCGGGAGATCGCGCTGGCCCTGGTCGGGAGGCACCACGCCGCCAACGCCGCGGCGGCGGCGACGGCGGCGCTTGCCTGTGGTCTGCCGTTCGACCGGGTGTGCACCGCACTCGGGTCGGCGTCGGTGCGGTCGGCGTGGCGGATGGCGTTGACCACGCGCGCAGACGGCGTCACGGTCATCAACGACGCGTACAACGCCAACCCCGACAGCATGCGAGCCGCGCTGGAGACCCTGGCCGAGCTGGGCAGCGGTCGTGGCGACGGCGCCAGAACCCTCGCCGTCCTGGGTGAGATGTGCGAGCTGGGAGAGGCCAGCCGGGACGCGCACGAGGCGGTGGGCCGACTTCTCGCGGATCTGGGCATCTCTCAGCTGGTCGCCGTGGGGGAGTCCGCCCGAGCCATCGCGTCCGCCGCCTCCCAGCAGGACACGTGGCAGGGCCATGCGGTGGAGGTGCCGGACTCCTCGGCTGCCGCGCGGTACCTGCAGGAGGAGGTACGGCCCGGCGACGTCGTCTTGGTGAAGGCGTCGAGGGCGGCGGGTCTCGAGACGCTGGCCGGTGTCCTGGCGGCGGACCGAGCGGCAGCGCAGTGAAGGCGCTGCTGCTCGCAGGCAGCCTCGGCCTCGTCGGCACCCTCCTGGGTACGCGCTGGGCGATCTCCATCCTGACCCGGCGCGGCTACGGGCAGCTGATTCGCGACGACGGCCCGACGTCGCACCACACCAAGCGGGGGACGCCCACGATGGGCGGGCTGGTGATCATGGTCGCCGTCGTCTTCGCGTACTTCGCGGCCAAGCTGATCCTCGGGGAGACACCGTCTGCATCGGCGCTGTTGCTGCTGTTCCTCTTCGTGGGGCTCGGGGCGGTCGGCTTCGTCGACGACTACATCAAGATCTCCAAGCAGCGCAGCCTGGGCCTGCGCAGCGGAGCGAAGTTCGGCGGCCAGCTCCTGGTGGCGCTCGTGTTCGGCTGGCTGTCGCTGCAGTTCCCGGACAGCCGCGGCAACTCCCCGGCCTCGCCGGCGATCTCGTTCATCCGCGCCGTGAACTGGACGATGCCCACGGCTGTCGTCTTGATCTGGGTGCTGATCATCATCGCCGGGACCAGCAACGCCGTGAACCTCACCGACGGCCTGGATGGCCTGGCCGCGGGCAGCTCCATGATGGTGTTCGGCGCCTACACGCTCGTCGGCATCTGGCAGAACAACCAGTTCTGCGAGATCACGCCCGGCCCACAGTGCTACGACCAGATCCGCGACCCGCTCGACCTGGCCGTCGTCACCGCGGCGCTGACGGGCGCCTGCTTCGGCTTCTTGTGGTGGAACGCGTCCCCGGCGCAGATCATCATGGGCGATACGGGGTCGCTGTCCCTCGGGGGCGCGATGGCCGGGCTCGCCGTCATGACACGTACCGAGATCCTGCTCCTGGTCCTGGGGGGACTGTTCGCGATCGTCACGCTGTCCGTGATCCTGCAGGTCGGCTTCTTCAAGCTGACGAAGGGCCGACGGCTGCTCCGGATGGCGCCGCTGCACCACCATTTCGAGCTGCTGGGGTGGGCGGAAGTGACGATCGTGATCCGGTTCTGGATCATCTGCGGGATCTGTGTGGCCGCCGGACTCGGGATGTTCTATGCCCAGTGGGTGACCGGGGTATGAAGCTGTGACGCCCCTGCGTGCCGACGAGCTGGAGTCCGCCGACCGCGATTTCGACTGGACCCGCGTGCACGCCCTCGTCGCGGGCCTCGGCGTGTCGGGCTTCGCCGCCGCGGACGCCTTGCAACACCTGGGGGCCCGGGTCACCGCGGTCGACGACCGGGCAGACGAGAGCTCGACCGACAAGGCCACCCTGCTGGAGATCCTGGGGGTCGACGTGCGCCTCGGCCCGGGCTCCAGTGACGCGGTGCCTCCCGGCGTCGACCTCGTGGTCACCTCGCCCGGCTGGCCACCGACCACGGCGCTGTTCGGTGCCGCTGCCGAGCGAGGCATCCCCGTCTGGGGTGAGGTCGAACTGGCCTGGCGGCTCCGGGCGCCGGCGGGTGGCAGCCCGGCACCCTGGCTGTGCGTCACCGGCACTAACGGCAAGACCACAACGGTCCAGATGCTCGAGGCCATGCTGCTGGCCGACGGCCGCAACGCGGTCGCCGGAGGCAACGTGGGCCGCCCGATGTGCGAGATCGTGATGAACCCCGACCCGTACGACGTCGTCGCCGTCGAGCTGTCGTCGCACCAGCTGCACTGGATGCACTCGCTGTCGGCGCAGGCCGCCGCCGTGCTCAACGTGGCACCGGACCACCTGTCGTGGCACGGGGACCTCGAGAGCTACCGCGCCGCGAAAGCCAGGATCTACGCGCAGTGCCAGCTCGCCTGCGTGTACAACGCCGACGACGAGGTCACCTTGCACATGGTGGAGGACGCCGACGTGGTCGAGGGGTGCCGTGCCATCGGGTTCACCCTCGGCATCCCGAAGGTCGGCATGCTCGGTCTCGTCGACGACGTCCTCGCCGACCGCGCCTTCATCGAGGGCCGTGACCGCAACGCCGTGGAGATCGCGGCTGTCGGCGACGTGCCGACCGGCGCCCCGCACAACGTCGCCAACGCGCTCGGCGCAGCAGCCCTGGCACGCGCCCACGGGACCTCGATACCGGCGATCCGACGTGCGCTCCGGTCGTTCACGCTCGACAAGCACCGCATCGCGACCGTAGCCCAGATCGACGGCGTGGCGTACGTCGACGACTCCAAGGCCACCAACCCGCACGCGGCGCTCGCCTCCCTGTCGGCGTTCGACTCGTCGGTATGGATCGCCGGCGGCCTGGCCAAGGGCGCCAGCTTCGACGAGCTCGTGACGCACGTGCGGCCCCGACTGCGTGCGGCGGTGCTGATCGGCGCCGACCGCGACGCGATCGCCGCAGCGCTTGCCCGACACGCACCCGATGTCCCCGTGATCGTCCTCCCCGACGCCGACACTGGTGTCATGGAGCGCGCCGTCGTCGCAGCAGCCTCGATCGCCGTCCGCGGCGACACCGTGCTGCTCGCGCCCGCCTGCGCGTCCCAGGACCTGTTCGCGGACTACTCCGCCCGCGGCGACGCGTTCGCCGCCGCCGTCGGGCAGCTCCGCGAGCACTGACGGAGGACCGCCCGGGCAGCCGCCCGGACGGTGAGGAGACGGAAGGGCAGATGTGGCGACCGCGAGCGGCGAACGGTGGAGGGCAGCAGACTCCGACGGCACCTTGGCGGCGCTCAAACGGGCTCTGGACAAGCCGCTGACGTCCTACCACCTCGTCTTGGGCGTGGCCGCGCTGCTGCTGTCCCTGGGTCTCGTCATGGTGCTCAGCGCCTCGAGCGTGTACTCGTTGCGCCAGTACAACAGCTCGTACGCCATCTTCCTGCGGCAGGCCATCTGGGTCGCCGCCGGCCTGCCGCTGGCCTGGCTCGCCTCGACCCTGCCGCTGAGGCTGATCCGGGTGCTCGCCTGGCCGGCCCTGGTGGGGTCGGCGGCACTCGTCGCCGTCACCTACCTGCCGTCGATCGGGGTGACCGTCAACGGCAACCGGAACTGGATCTCGATCGGCGGGGGGTTCCAGCTGCAGCCGTCGGAGTTCGTCAAGCTGGCGCTCGTGCTCTGGTGTGCCGACGTGTACGCCCGCAAGGGCAGGTTGCTGACGCAGTGGCGCCATCTCCTCATCCCGATGATGCCCGTGTGCATGGTCGTCGTCGGCCTCGTCGTGGGACAGGGTGACCTCGGAACGGCGCTGGTGCTCTTCGCGATCGTCCTCGGGCTGCTGTGGGTCATCGGCGCCCCGGCGAAGCTGTTCGCCGCGTCGGCCCTCGCCGTCGGGGTGCTGGCGTTCGGCCTGGCCACCACCAACCCCGAGCGGGTCACGCGCCTGACCGGGTTCCTCAACCCCATCAACAACTACAACGGCAGCGGCTGGCAGGCGAGCCACGGGTTCTTCGCGCTGGCCACGGGCGGGTTGTGGGGCCGTGGCATCGGCGCCAGCAATCAGAAGTGGGGCGGACTGCCCGAGGCCCACACCGACTACATCTTCGCCATCATCGGCGAGGAGTTCGGCCTGTTCGGCACGCTCGTCGTCCTCGCCCTGTTCGTCCTGCTCGCCTACGCCGGCATCCGCATCGCCACCCGGACGAAAGACCGGTTCGTGCGCTACGCCTCGGCCGGCATCGTGGTGTGGCTGCTCGCGCAGGCGCTCATCAACATCGGGATGGTCCTCGGCCTGCTCCCGGTCATCGGCATCCCCCTGCCACTGATCTCGTACGGAGGGTCGGCCCTGCTTCCGACCCTGGTGGCGCTCGGTCTGCTGCTGTCGTTCGCGCGTACCGAGCCCGGAGCCGCGTCCGCCCTGCGGGCGCGGCGCCAGAGCCGGCGAGGCCTGGCCGCGGTCCTTCGGAGGCGGTAGAGCGGTGCGGGTCCTCCTCGCGGGAGGTGGCACTGCCGGCCACACCTCGCCGTTGATCGCGACAGCCGACGCGCTCGTCAGGCGGGTCCCCGACGTCGAGATCACCTGCCTCGGCACCGAGCGGGGCATCGAGACCCGCGTGATCCCCGCCGCCGGGTACCGACTCGAGCTCATCCCGCCCGTGCCCCTCCCGCGGCGCCCGTCGGTCGACCTGCTCCGGGTGCCCGGCCGGCTGGGCGCGGCCGTCCGGGCCAGCCGCGCGGTCGTCGACCGGTGCCGTCCGCACGTGGTGGTGGGCTTCGGCGGCTACGTCTCGACCCCCGCGTACGTCGTCGCACGCCGTCTCGGGCTTCCCCTGGTGATCCACGAGGGCAACGCACTGCCGGGGCTCGCGAACCGCTTCGGGGCACTGTGCTGCACGAGGCACGTCGCGACATCGTTCCCCGGGACCCGGCTGCGGCACGGGCGCTTCATCGGCCTGCCGATCCGGCGGGCGATCGCGACACTCGACCGACCGGCTCGGCGCGCGGCCGCCCGTGAGCACTACGGCCTCGACGCCGACCTTCCGACGCTGTTGGTGACCGGCGGCTCGCAGGGTGCCCGGCGGATCAACGAGTCCGTCGGCGCCGTGGCCGCCGACCTGGGGCGCGCGGGCGTCCAGGTGCTGCACGTCAGCGGGCCGAAGGGGTCCGTCCCGGTGCCCGCGCCGGAACCGGGGGCACCGCCGTACATCGTGGTCCCGTTCGAGGAGCGGATGGAGCTGGCCTACGCGGCGGCGGACGCCGTCGTGGGTCGCGCGGGGGCCAGCTCGGTCACCGAGGCCGCCTCGCTGGGGCTGCCGGCGGTGTTCGTGCCGTTGCCCATCGGGAACGGCGAGCAGGCGGCGAACGCCGCGGCGGTCGTCGCGGCCGGCGGAGCTGTGCTCGTCGCAGACGCGGACTTCACGCCGGACTGGGCGCGCACGCACCTGCCGGCTCTGCTGACCGACCAGGCCCGCCTCGGCGCGATGAGCCGGGCCGCAGCAGGGCTGCTTCACACCGACGCCGACGAGGCGCTGGCCTCGCTGATCATCGGAGTCGCCCGGTGATCGTCGACCTCCCGGACCCGGTCCTGCCCGCTGAGGCGCTCGGCCACGTGCACTTCGTGGGAGTCGGCGGCGCTGCGCTGTCGGGGCTCGCCCGGATCATGCGCAGCCGAGGTATCAGCGTCAGCGGCAGCGACGCGAAGGACTCCGCCGCACTGGCGGCGCTGAGGGCGCTGGGGATCGTGTGCTTCGTCGGGCACGCCGCCGGGCACGTCGACGGAGCCGACACGGTCGTGATCTCCACCGCGGTCCCTGCCGACAACCCGGAGGTCGTCCGGGCCCGCGAGCTCGGGCTGCGGCTGTGGCCACGAGCGGCCGCCGTGCAGTCCGTCCTGCTCGGCCGGACCGCGGTCGTCGTCACCGGTACGCACGGCAAGACCACCACGACGTCGATGCTCGCGACCGCGCTGCTGGCCTGCGGTGCCGATCCCTCGTACGCGATCGGGTCGACGCTCAACTCGTCGGGGCTCAACGCCGCCGACGGCTCCGGCCCGGTCTTCGTCGTGGAGGGTGACGAGAGCGACGGCGCGATCCTCGCGTACACGCCAGCCGGCGCGGTCGTGACCAACGTCGACGCGGACCACCTCGACACCTTCGGTACCCCGGCCGCGTACGCCGCGGTCTTCGACGCCTTCGTCGACACGATCGCGCCGGGTGGCTTCCTGGTCTGCTGTATCGACGACGCGGGGGCGGCGGCGGTCGCCGAGCTGGCGCGGGCCGCCGGCCGCCTGAGGGTGGTCGGCGTCGGGCGGGACGAGCGCAGCGACCTGCGGATGCGGGGCCTCGCCGGCTCGGGGCCGCGGACGACGTACGACGTCTGGGCGGGTGACGAGCGGTGCGGCACCGTCGAGCTGCAGGTTCCCGGGCTGCACTATGCAGTCGACTCGCTCGCCGCGCTCGCCGCGGGTCTGCAGCTCGGCTTCGGGTTCGACGAGCTCAGCGCCGGCCTCGCCGGCTTCCTCGGCAGCGGCCGGCGGATGGAGCTCAAGGGGGAGATGTCGGGCGTACGCGTCTTCGACAGCTACGCCCACCACCCGAGCGAGATCGCCGCCGACCTGCAGGCCGCGCGGGCGATGGCCGGAGGCGGCCGGCTCCTGGTCTGCTTCCAGCCACACCTGTACAGCCGGACCCGCTTCTTCGGTCCGCAGATGGGCCACGCGCTCAGCGCGGCCGACGTCGTCGTCGTGATGGACGTGTACGGCGCCCGGGAGTCCCCGGAGCCGGGTGTCGACGGCTCGCTGGTGAGCGACGCCGTCACGCTCCCCCCTGGCGACGTCGTCTACGAGCCGGCTTGGTCCGCCGCCGCCGCGCAGGTGGTGCGGCGAACCCGGCCGGGAGACCTCGTCCTCACCCTGGGGGCGGGCGACGTCACAGAGATCGGCCCGCAGGTCCTCGCCCTGCTGGCCGACGCCCATGCCGATGCCGAGACCGAGGGAGACCGCGCCCCATGAGCCCCAGTTCCAGCGTGTCGACATTGAACCGCCGTCCGGCGTCTCGCCGACGCTCGGGTCGTCGCCTGCTCGTCGTCCTCACCGTCGTGGTCGCACTCGTCGGCTTCGGCTCCTGGGTGGTGTTCCTCTCGTCCTGGCTGGCAGCGGACAGGGTGGCAGTGGCGGGTACGACGGCGAGCCTGTCGAGGACGGACGTGGAGTCGGCAGCGCACGTGCCGCTCGGTACGCCGCTCATCCGCGTGGACCTGAGCCGCATCCGGACCG
>JAWWPH010000055.1:0-8183 GCA_033850875.1 Nocardioidaceae bacterium
CCTCGGCATGCTGGCTGAGCCCTACCAGCAGGGCCGGCCCGGGATCTTCATGCGGACCGCCCGCAGGCTCACGATGACCGGGCTGGTCGGCTCGGCGCTGGGCGGGCGGTCACGGGTCCTGTCCGTCGCCTCCGGTCTGGCGTACCTGTCGGCGTCCCTCTTCACCCGGTTCGGTGTCTTCCAGGCGGGGCTGGCGTCGGCCAAGGACCCCAAGTACACGGTGGTGCCGCAGCGTGAGCGGGTGGAGCGCAGGCAGGACGCTGCACGTACTGTTCCTGTGTGACGACCACGACCCCAGCTGTCCGCCTCACGTCGCTGGCGGCCGGTGGCGGCTGCGCCTGCAAGGTGCCCCCCGGGGAGCTCGAGGAGCTGCTGACGAGTCTCCCGAGATCTGCCGACAGCGGCGACCTCCTGGTCGGCATCGAGCATGGCGACGACGCCGCCGCCGTACGCATCGACGGTGAGCGTGCGGTCATCGTGACGGCCGATTTCTTCACGCCCGTCGTCGACGACCCGTTCGACTGGGGACGGATCGCGGCGACCAACGCGCTCTCCGACGTGTACGCCATGGGCGGTGAGCCGCTGGTCGCCGTCAACCTGCTCGGCTGGCCGAGGGCCACGCTCGCCTTCGAGCTGGCCGGCGAGGTACTCCGGGGCGGTGCTGCGGTCTGCCGCGCCGCCGGGTGCCATGTCGGCGGCGGGCACAGCATCGACGACCCCGAACCGAAGTACGGCCTGGCGGTGACAGGTCTCGCAGCCGCCGACCGGCTGCTGCGCAACGACGCCGGGGTTCCCGGCACGCCCCTGACCCTCACGAAGCCTCTCGGTATCGGTGTCCTGAACAACCGACACAAGGCGACGGGCGACACCTTCGAGGAGGCGATCGCCGCGATGACGACGCTCAACCGCGAGGCGTCCCGAGCCGCCCTTGCTGCCGGTGCCCGCTGCGCCACGGATGTCACCGGCTTCGGGCTGCTCGGCCACCTGTACAAGCTGATGCGCGCAAGCGGCGTCTCGGCGGTGCTCGACGCGGCATCGGTTCCGTATCTCGACGCGGCCCGGGAGTCGGCTGCCCTCGGCTACATACCCGGCGGCAGCCGACGCAACCTCGACTGGGTACGGCCCCACCTGCGCTCCGACGTCGACGAGCTGGAACTGCTGCTGCTCGCTGACGCACAGACGTCGGGCGGACTGCTCGTGGCCGGGGAGGTCCCCGGCTACCCGGTCGTCGGCGAGCTGGTAGCGGCCGTGGGGCCCGGTGCAATCAGGATCCGCTGAGCCGCCGTCGATGCACCGGCCTATGGCTCTCTGCGTCGCCTCGGCTACCCATCTCGCGGAATTGCCTTTATGATCAACGAGGTTCACAACTGAAGAACGCCTGAGCGAACGCCGAATCCTGCCCCTCGCCAGGCGTGTCCTATTTCCCTCGAGAACGAAATGAATTCTCACACGGGGCAGGAGTGGGGGACCCACGAAGTGCGCAGCGATGTCGGCTGCGCTTGGGGTTAAGTCGCCGTACGGCGGCCGGGCACCTTCTCGCCCGAACCCGACAGCTCACCTCACAGGCGTGAGAAGGAGACCTCTCATGTCTATTCCTGCGCCCTGGCGACGCCTTTTCGCCATTTTCTCGCTGATTCTGGCCGCCTCGCTGGCCTTCTCGATGTCATCACCGTCGATCGCCGACGGCAAGATGTCGCTGCGCCAGCACAAGATCCACCACGGGCTCAAGGTCGCCATCTCCAAGATCGGCGACCCCTACGTCTACGGTGCCGAGGGGCCTCACGCCTTTGACTGCTCCGGCCTGACGATGTACTCGTTCGGCAAGGCCGGTATCCATCTGCCCCGTACGGCTGCGGAGCAGTACAACTACGTCCGCCACATCTCCAAGCGCCATCTCCACCGCGGCGACCTGATGTTCTTCCACAGTGGCAGCAGCGTCTACCACGTCGCCATCTTCCTGGGGCGCCGGCACCACCACGTCTGGCTCCTGGAGGCACCGCACACAGGTTCGGTCGTCCAGCGAGACCCGGCGTGGACGTCGCAGTGGTGGGCGGGCACCTTGCGCCACCGCTGAACTGGCGCCGGACACGCTCCGGCGTCTCGTGACACGCCACCGACACAGGGTCGCCTCCTTGGGAGGCGGCCCTGCGTCACACTGAACCCATGCCCTCAGGTCGACCTTCCCCCAGCCCGGCCATGCCATGGCGGCGCCTGATGTCAGGGGTGGCGGTGGGTCTCGTCTCGTCGCTCGTCCTCTCGGCCTGTGACGGCGGCGGTTCGGACAACGCCGACGTGAAGGGGGCGAAGACGTCGGCGACCGAGGGCTCACCGGCGACAGCCAGTGCGGTGATTCTTCCCGGTGTGTGGCCGCTCACCGGAGAGGCGCTCAAGGGCGACGTGCCGGGGCACCCGGTGTACGTCGTCAAGATCGACAACACGTCCAGCTCCGCCCCGCAGGTCGGTCTCGGCTCCGCCGACATGATCGTCGAGGAGCTCGTCGAGGGCGGCCTGACACGCCTCGCGGTCTTCTTCGACTCCTCGATCCCGTCGGTCGTCGGTCCGGTCCGGTCGATGCGCGCGTCCGACGTCGGCATCGTGAAGCCGGCATCGGCTCTGCTCGTCGCGTCCGGTGCTGCCCGCCGGACGACGAGAGTCCTCCGTAACCACCACGTCAGGACCGTGACCGAGGGGGCCCGTCCAGGCTTCTACCGCGACACCAGCCGCGCCGCGCCCTACAACCTGTTCATGCGGCTCCCGGAGCTGGGACGTCATCTCGGACCGCACTGGAGCACGCCACTGCACCCGTACATGCGCTTCGGCGGCCATACCTTCGCCTCTGTGCCGTCCTCGCCGGTCACGTCGATGGCCGTCACGTTCTCCGGCGGCCACACGACCGACTGGCGCTACACCAACGCGGGCTGGGTCCGGCCGGGTTCGTACGCCACCACCGGTGACGACTTCGTCGCCGACAACGTGCTGCTGCTGCGAGTGAAGATCGGCGATGCCGGCTACCTCGACCCGGCAGGCAACCCGGTCCCGGAGACCGACCTCTCCGGCACAGGGCCGGCGGTCCTGGTCCACGGCGACGCGGCCGTGCGCTGCACGTGGCGCAAGCGTGACAAGGCCGGCGAGCTGCGACTGGCGACCAAGCACGGCCGGCCGCTCGGGGTCCCGCCGGGGCGCACATGGATCGAGCTGGTACCGGCCGACACAGGAGCCGTCGCGCTGCACAAGTAGCAGCGGAGTCGGTGGTGTGGCCTTTGTGCGGGCCATCGCACGCCCGTCGGGCTTTGTTGCCATGATGGTCGCATGGCCGCCCCCTCCGTCTCGTACTCCATCACCGTTCGCCTCGTCGTGCCCGCCGGCGGCACCGCCGTGAGCCAGCTCACGAGCGCCGTCGAGGCGTCGGGCGGGTATGTCTCGGCTCTCGACGTGACGGCGTCCGGTATCGACAAGCTGCGCATCGACGTGACCTGCGCGGCCCGCGACACCGACCATGCGGACGAGATCGTCGAGGCGCTCCGGAAGGTCGAGGGCGTCGACGTGCACAAGGTCTCCGACCGTACGTTCCTGATGCACCTCGGCGGCACGATCGAGATGGCGTCCAAGCACCCGATCCGCAACCGTGACGACCTCTCCATGGTGTACACGCCCGGAGTGGCCAGGGTGTGCCTGGCCATAGCAGCGAACAAGAGCGATGCCCGTCGCCTCACCGTGAAGCGGAACTCCGTCGCCGTCGTGACCGACGGCTCGGCGGTGCTGGGGCTCGGCAACATCGGCCCGGAGGCCGCCCTTCCCGTGATGGAGGGCAAGGCGGCCCTCCTGAAACGGTTCGCCGGAATCGACGCGTGGCCGCTGTGCCTGGACACCCAGGACGTCGACGAGATCGTCCGGACCGTGCAGATCGTCGCACCGGTTTTCGCCGGGATCAACCTCGAGGACATCTCGGCGCCGAGGTGCTTCGAGGTCGAGGCCCGGCTGCGCAAGCTGCTCGACATCCCTGTCTTCCACGACGACCAGCACGGCACGGCGATCGTCGTGCTGGCGGCGCTGACGAACGCGCTGCGGGTCGTCGGCAAGTCGCTGGCCGAGGCACGCATCGTGATGTCCGGTGCAGGTGCGGCCGGCTCGGCGATCGTGCGGCTGCTGATCCGTGCCGGCGCCCAGGAGGTGGTGGTGGCCGACGTGTCGGGCGTCATCCACCGAGGTCGCGCCGACCTCGACGACTCGCTGCAGTGGATCGCCGACAACACCAACCGGCTGTCCGTCGAGGGGTCGCTGAAGGAGGCCCTGCACGGGGCCGACGTCTTCGTCGGCGTATCGGCGCCGAACATCGTGACCGAGGCCGAGGTCGAGGCGATGGCGGACAAGGCGATCGTGTTCGCGCTGGCGAACCCGGAGCCGGAGATCGACCCGGCGATCGCCCGCAGGTACGCCGCAGTCGTCGCGACGGGCCGCTCCGACTACCCCAACCAGATCAACAACGTGCTGGCCTTCCCCGGCGTCTTCCGGGGGCTGCTCGACGCGTCCGCGACGACGATCGACGACTCCATGCTGGTCGCGGCGGCCCATGCCATCGCGTCCACCGTGCACAGCGACGAGCTCAACGCGAACTACATCATCCCGAGCGTTTTCCACGAAGAGGTCCACAAGGCCGTCGCCGCCGCGGTGCGCGGTGCGGCTCAGGCGGCAGGCTGACGCGATGGCGTACTTCCCCGGACAGCTCCTGCTCGCGACACCGAGTCTGATCAGCCCTCACTTCGCCCGTGCGGTGATCCTGATCCTCGACCACGACGAGGACGGTGCGCTGGGAGTCATCATCAACCGGCCGTCCGAGCTCCCGGTGCGTGCGGTCCTGCCGGGGTGGGGGCAGGCGGTGACCGAGCCTCAGATGCTCTTCGCAGGCGGTCCGGTCGCGCCCGACTCGGCGCTCGCGCTGGCGCTGTGCATCGGCAACGGACCTGCCGTCGGCTTCAAGCGGCTGGTCGGCGACTACGGGCTCGTCGACCTCGACACCGAGCCGGACGCCGTGCTGCCGGACCTCGCCGGAGTGCGGATCTTCTCGGGGTACGCCGGCTGGGGGGCCGGGCAGCTGGAGGAGGAGATCGCGGAAGGCTCGTGGTACGTCGTGAGTGCGCTGCCCTCCGACCTGCTGCACCACCAGCCCGACCAGCTGTGGAGGGTCGTGCTCCGCCGCCAGCCGGGCGAGCTGGCCTACGTCGCGAACTATCCAGCCGATCCGACCATGAACTGACGTCGCCTGGGCGAGCCGTACACTGGTGCCGGTGACGACAGAACTGAGCCCAGGCGTCGAAACCATCGAGGACCGGCGAACCGAGGAGTCCCTCGACGAAGGCGGCCACGACAGGTTCAGCCACTACGCCCGCAAGGACAAGCTGACCGAGGCGATGGTCATGGGTACTCCGGTGGTCGCCCTGTGCGGCAAGGTCTGGGTGCCCAGCCGCGACCCGCAGAAGTACCCCGTGTGCCCCGCCTGCAAGGAGGTCTGGGAGTCGCTGCCCGAGGGTGGCGACGGCGGGGACGGGGAGTAGAGCGTCGTCGCTGAGTGAGTCCTGCTGTGCGAGCGGCGCTGGCCGCGACCGTCACCTCGCTGTGCCTTGCCGCCGCCGTTGCTGCCGCCGGCGCCGTGGTGCCAGCGGCCCCCGGCTCGGCCGTGCTGACGCGGCCCGTCGAGCAGTCGGTCTCGACCATCTCCCGGCCCGCGCCGGCGACCCCCGTCCGCGGGCCGAGCTGCGACGGCCGTGCCGCCGCCTCCGCCGACCCCGGGTACCCCGCTACCGCGGATCCGGCGGCCACCCGAGCCGGCCGGCGCACCGCGGTCACCGCCGGAAGCCGGCGGTCGCCCCGCGTCGACGTCTCGGTCTTCGTGCACGTCCTGCGCACGCCCGCTCACGGGGGCGTCCCGCGGTCACGGATCCGCAGCCAGCTGCGTGTGCTCAACGCCGCGTTCGCGGGTCGGGAGAGCCCGTACTCCGCGAAGTCGCCGTTCCACTTCCTTCTCGCCGGCGTCGACGTGTCGACCAACCGTGCCTGGTACCGGATGGACGAGGGGACTCTCGCCGAGCAGCACGCCAAGCGTGCCCTCCACCGGGGCACCGCCGACGACCTCAACCTCTACATCGGCGCCGACGCGGCCGGCATTCTCGGGTGGGGCACGCAGCCGACCGCGTACGGGGCGCAGCCGAGGCTCGACGGAGTCGTGGTCGCCCGCCATACGCTGCCGGGCGGCAGGCATGGCCGATACGGCGCCGGCGACGACGCGGTCCACGAGACGGGACACTGGCTGGGTCTGTACCACACGTTCCAGGGCGGCTGCTCAGGGCCGGGTGACAGGGTCGCCGACACTCCGGCCGAGGCGCGACCGAGCTACTCGTGCCACCTCGAACGGGACACCTGCGCGTCACCGGGCGACGATCCCGTCCACAACTTCATGGACTACGCCGACGACGCGTGCATGAACTCGTTCACCGCGGGACAGGTGGACCGGATGGTCGACCAGTGGAGTCGGCTGCGCGCGGACGGAGCGTCGACGTGAGCGCCGTCGCCGACGAGACGGCGGCCTCGGCGAGCCCGTTCTCCGACGGCCTGCGCCCGTTGTCGTGGGGGATCTTCGGGCTCATCTTGGCGGTGGCCTTCGAGTTCATGGCGGTTGCGACCGCGTTACCGGTCGCGGCGCGCCAACTCGGCGGCCTCGGCCTGTACCCGTGGGCCCTGACCGGGTTCCTCGGTGGCGCCATGTTCGGCAACGGGGTCGCCGGCGAGGTGTGCGACCGGATCGGCCCGCGGCTGCCGATGCTCGGCGGCACGCTGACGTTCGGCGGCGGGCTGCTGGTGTCGGGGTTGAGCACGTCGATGCCGATGCTCATCTGCGGGCGCATCGTGCAAGGCCTCGGTGCGGGGTTCCTCATCGTCGCCGTGTACGTCGTGATCGGGCAGTGCTATCCCGAGACCCACCGACCACGGATGATGTCGCTGCTGTCGACCGCATGGGTCGTGCCCTCCGTCGTCGGTCCCTTCGTCGCGGGCGGCCTGACGCAGCTGATCTCGTGGCGCTGGGCGTTCTTGTCCATCGCCCCCTTCGTCCCGCTCCCCCTGATCGCGGTGATGCCGCGGATGTCGGCCACGACTCGGACCGACATCCGCCGCAGCGGGCGGGTGCAGCTCGCGGCGACGATGGCGCTCGGGGCGGCGTCGCTGCAGTGGGCGGGCATCGAGGCCGAGCGTCATCGCTGGGTGGCGACCGGGCTGGCTGCGGTCGCCGGTGCCGCGCTTGTCGTGATCGCGGCGCGCCGGCTGTTTCCTCGGGGCACCCTCCGGCTCGCGCGTGGGTTGCCGTCGGTGATCGCGTTCCGCGGCGTGATCGCCGGTGGCTTCTTCTGCTGCGAGGCCTACGTACCGCTCATGCTCGTGGAGCACCGCGGCGCGACGCCCACCTTGGCGGGACTGGCGGTCGCGAGCACCGCGGTCGGCTGGTCGGCCGGCTCGTGGTGGCAGAGCCGGCCCTCGCTGGGACTGGCCCGCAGCCGGCTGGTGCCATTGGGGGCGGCGGTGACCACGCTCGGCGTACTCGTGACGGGCGCTGCGGCCATCGTCACCGATGCCTTCACGGTCCCGGCCGAGCTGGCCGGCGTCGGGTTGCTCGTCGGCGGCCTCGGGATGGGCCTGTCGATGTCCAGCAACGCCGTCCTGCTCTTCGAGTTCTCACCGGTCGAGGACAGGGGCGCGAACTCCGCCGCCATCCAGATGAGCGACTCCCTCGGCGGTCTGCTGGCGATCGGCGCGGCGGGCGTCGTGTACGCCGTGTGGCGCGACAGCCTGGCCCAGACGCCGCTGTTCTCCCTGGTGTTCGCGCTGTCGTTCGCCGTCATGCTGCTGGCGGTGGTCGTCGCCTTCCGCGTCCGCCCCTGACCCCGCAGCCGAGCGGGCGCAAATGTCGGCTCGAGTGGGCGGGAATGTCATCTCGAGTGGGCGCAGATGTCATCTCGAGTGGGCGGGATTGTCGGCTCGAGTGGGCGGGATTGTCGGCTCGAGTGGGCGGGATTGTCGTCTCGAGTGGGCGGGAATGTCGGCTCGAGTGGCCGGGAATGTCATCTCGAGTGGGCGCAAACTCAGCGGCATGCCTGGACAGGTATTCACTGCGATCGGATCCGTCTCTCGACGGG
>JAWWPH010000061.1:0-3712 GCA_033850875.1 Nocardioidaceae bacterium
CCACCCGCCGAGGCGGTAGGGCACGGAGAGGTCGGTCTCCAGGGTGTGGGCGCGGATCTCGGAGAAGATCTCCTCGCGCAGACCGGCCAGGTGCGCGGTGCGGGACTCGGCGTAGGCGTTCTCCGCCTCCAGGTAGGCGAGCGTCTCCGGGTTCTCGGCGTCGCGCAGCCACTCGTAGTCGTCGATGACGGTGTCACCGTGGTGGGTGCGCTCGGTGGGGACGCGGGACGCGACGGGTGGGGTGGCCTCGGACATGCGGGCGAGCCTACGGGTCCGCCGGGAGCAGCGACCGTGGCGCCAGGTCCGGGTCGTCGGTCGAGAAGGTGCGCACCGGCCCCGGGCCGGTCTCGGCGGTCTCGAACCGCACCGTGACGCGGCCACGACCCGACCCCCAGACCCATCCGGGCCCGAGCTCGCGGTGCTCGACGTCCATGCCGGGCGCCCAGGCGCGGACGTGCGCTGGGAGCCCCGGCGTCGGTCCCGCCGGCTCGGGGGTGTCCACGTCGACCCCGGCGCCTGACTGCTCTTCGAGGGTGTCGGCGTCGTCGAAGAGGTCGTCCTGGATCCAGTCGGCCAGCCCCGACACCCCGACGCCGAGTAGCCGCACCCCCGCAGTCGTGTCGACCTCGGCGAGCAGTGCCCGCGCCGTCCGGCTCACGGAGGCGGGCCGGTCGGTCGGCCCGGCGAGGGTCGCCGACCTCGTCAACGTGGCGAAGTCATGCATGCGTACCTTCAAGGTGACGGTGCGGCCGGACAGCTTCGCCTTGCGCAGGCGGGTGCACACGCTGCGGGCGTGGCGGTCGACGATCGCGGCGAGCAGTACCGGGTCGGAGAGATCGGTCTCGAACGTGTCCTCCGCCGACACGGACTTGGTCTCCCGGTCGGAGACGACCGGGCGGTCGTCGCGGGCCTGGGCGAGCTCGTACAGGCTCGCGCCGTGCGACCTGCCGAGCACCCGAACCAGCTCGTCGGCCCCGACCGACTCGAGCTCCGAGACCGTGTGCACCCCGATTCGGCGCAGCCGCTCCGCTGTCGCCGGCCCGACGCCCGGGATCACGGTGACGGCCATCGGGCGAAGGAGCGCCCGCTCTGTGCCGGGCGGCACGACGACCGTCCCGTCGGGCTTGTCGATCTCGCTGGCGATCTTGGCGACCAGCTTCGACGTGGCGATGCCGACCGATGCAGTGAGACCCCCGGTCGCGTCGAACACGGATCGCTTGACCCGGGCCGCGATGTCCGTGAGTCCGGCCGGCGACAGGTCCAGGCCGGCGGGGGAGGCGGCGAGGTCGACGAACGCCTCGTCGAGCGACAGCGGCTCGACCAGCGGCGACAGCGCCCGCAGCTGAGCCATCACGGCGTCGCTCGTGGCCCGGTAGGCGTCGAAACGCCCCGAGAGGAATGCGGCGTGCGGGCAGCGCGAGCGCGCCTCGGCCGTCGACATGGCCGACCGCACCCCGAACCGACGCGCCTCGTACGACGCCGTCGCCACCACGCCGCGCGGCCCGACCCCGCCCACGACGACCGGCCGCCCACGCAGCGACGGTTTGTCCCGTTGCTCGACGGCCGCGTAGAAGGCGTCGAGGTCCACATGCAGGATCGAGGCCTCGTTACGCACAGGGACATTCTCGCCGAGGCATGGGTCCACAGGCGTCCGACGGGCCCTCGCGCCACGGCACGGCTCCGTCCACGCTCGTCGGTATGTCGAAACCACACCGCACAGCACGACGCGCCAGGACCGCATCCGATGCGCCGGCGGCGCCCATGACGACGCTGCGGGACCCGGGCGACGTCATCGCGATGGTTCCCTACGTCCTCGGGTTCACACCGGTCGACAGCATGGTCATGGTCGCCCTGGTCGGCCAGCGCAAGCGGCTCGGCGCCTGCCTGCGGCTCGACCTGCCGCACAGCGCCGACGACGGGTCCGCCGTGGCCCGCTACCTGGTGGGCGTGGCCTCGGCGCATCGCTTCGCCACGGTGCTCCTGGTCGCCTTCACCCCTGACGAGCGGCGAGCCGCCCAGGTCATGCAGCCACTGCGTCGCGGCCTGGCGTTGGGCCGCATCAAGGTGGCGGACGCCCTGCGGGCCGACGGCAAGCGCTGGTGGTCGTACACCTGCCATGACCCGGGGTGCTGCAGCCCCGACGGCACGCCGTACGACCCCGACTCCACCCGAGTCGCCGCGGAGGCCGTGGTCGCGGGTCTGACCCGGGCCACCGACCGCGACTCCCTGCGGACCCGGCTGGAGCCGCTGAGCGAAGGGGCCCGGCTCGACACGCTCCGTGAGTGCGCCGCGAGAGCGGCAGCGATCAAGGCGGGCGACGCTGCCCTCCCGTGTTCCCGCGACGTCGACGCGCTGCTGCGGCGACACCTGGCGGCGCCCGGCGAGATGCCGGCCGCCGACGCCGCGACATTGCTGCTGGCGATGCAGAATTTCCGGCTCCGTGACGCAGCCTGGGCGGGGCTCTCGCGGACCGACGCGGCCGAACAGCTCGAGCTCTGGTGTCACGTGATGCGCACAGCCCCGGACGAGCTGCTCGCCCCGGTCGGCGCGCTGGCAGGCTTCGCGGCCTGGCTCGCGGGTCAGGGCGCGCTCGCCTGGCACGCCGTCGAGCGCGTCGAGAGCGTCTCGCCGACCTACCCCATGTGCGTCCTGCTGCGCGGCATCCTCGACGCCGCCGTCAGTCCCGACGTGTGGGACAAGCTGCCGGAGCGGCCCAGTCCCGGCTCGTGAGAGCGAGTTGGCGTCGGCGCGGGTGACAGGGCAGGCTGGTGCCCTCGCCGGCGCCGGCAGCGACGCCGGTCGCGTGGTCGGGCTTCGGAAGGTGGGCAGCCATGGGGCAGGACGTCGAGCGTCGTGAGTTCACGCGGGAGGACCGCACGCGCTACCGCGAGAAGGTCCGCGCGTGCCTCGACGTGTTCGCCCGGATGCTGCGCGAGTCGCGCTTCGACGTGGAGAAGCCCATGACCGGACTGGAGGTCGAGCTCAACCTGGTCGATGAGAAGTGCGACCCGGCCATGAAGAATGCCGAGGTCCTCGACGCCATCGCCGACCCCGACTTCGTCACCGAGCTCGGACAGTTCAACCTCGAGATCAACGTGCCGCCGCGCCGGCTGTCCGGGCAGGGGATCGCCTCGTTCGAGCACGACGTGCGCGCCAGCCTCAACGCCGCGGAGGAGAAGGCCCGCAGCGTCGGTGCGCACATGCTGATGGTCGGCATCCTGCCCACCCTGCGCAGCGAGCACATGAACCCCGACACCTTGTCCGCCAACCCTCGCTACCGGCTGCTCAACGACCAGATCTTCGCGGCCCGCGGGGAGGACCTCGACATCTCGATCCGCGGCACGGAGCGGCTTCGGGTCACCACCGACAGCATCATCCCCGAGGCCGCCTGTACGTCCATGCAGCTCCACCTGCAGGTCAGTCCCGAGGGGTTCCCGGCGTACTGGAACGCCTCGCAGGCCGTTGCCGGCATCCAGCTGGCCGTCGGCGCCAACTCGCCGTTCCTGCTGGGCAAGGAGCTGTGGGCCGAGACCCGCATCGCCTTGTTCGAGCAGGCGACCGATACCCGGAGCGAGGAGCTGAAGGCCCAAGGGGTCCGTCCGCGAGTATGGTTCGGCGAACGCTGGATCACCTCGATCTTCGACCTCTTCGAGGAGAACGTCCGGTACTTCCCGGCCCTGCTGCCCATCACCGAGGACGAGGACCCGGTCGC
>JAWWPH010000590.1:0-4232 GCA_033850875.1 Nocardioidaceae bacterium
GCCTCTTGCGGCGTTACAACCAGTCACGAGCGTAAAAGAGTCAAGGGTCTGTGACCGACGCAGGTGAGCAGGCGGTCCGGATGCTCGGCCAAGCCGATCAGGTCGCTGCTTTCGGGGCGCAGCCCCGGCTTCGGGTCAACCAGAGTGAGTTGATCCACGACGTGCCCGACCCGGTGAAGGTCCTGCTCAAGAGTGGCCTGGGGATTCACCGTAAATCTGAGGAGCGGTTCCTTTGATTTCCCGGTCGAGGTCCGACATGGCAGTCAGGAGTAAGGTCCTCCGCATGATCAAGGGTGTCAACCTTGGGAACTGGCTGGTCCTCGAGAAGTGGATGAGTCCTGCGCTCTTCACGGGGATCGACGCCGAGGACGAGACGCAATTGTGCAGGCTGTTGGACCCGGCTGCGAAGGACGAACGGTTCAGGACCCATCGCGAGTCCTACATCACCGAATCGGATTTCACCTTTCTGGCCGAGCGGGGCTTTGATGTGGTGCGGATTCCCGTTCCGTTCTTCATCTTCGGCGACTACGACCCGTACGTCGGTTGCATCGACTACCTCGACCGCGCGTTCGACTGGGCAGACCGGCATGGGCTGGGAATTTTGATCGACCTGCACACCGTCCCCGACAGCCAGAACGGTTTCGACAACGGAGGGATGTGCGGCGTCTGCAAGTGGCATCTGACCCCTGACCACGTTGAATTCGTGCTGGATCTGCTTGAGCGCCTGACCCTCCGCTACCGCTCTCAGAGCGCGCTCTGGGGAATAGAAGTGCTCAATGAACCAGTTTCGCCGGAACTGTGGGAGGGACTCGACATCCAGGGTCGATACCCTCCCGCGGACCCCGTGTACGCACAGGGCTCGGAGCCAGTGCCAACCGACTTCCTCAAGAGTTTCTACTCCGACGCCTATCAGCGGATCCGGTCCGCCTCCGACGATGTGACGATCGTCTTCCACGACGGCTTCAGGATCCGAGAGTTGGCGGACTTCTTCTTACAGTCCGGGTTCGATCATTTTTTCGTTGATATCCACTTGTACTCGATGGAGCACACCTGGCTCGATGGCGACGACGATCTGGACGGCTACCTGGCTTTCATCGAGCGCAGGTTCGCGCCGGTCATCGACGAGATGAGCCAACGCCTGCCGCTCGTCGTCGGCGAATGGTGCCTCGACACCATGTCGGCGAAGGCTTTGGACTTGGGCCCCGCAGAACGCACGCACTACTTCAGCACCTTGGCGGACGCTCAGCTCAAGACGTGGAACAAGACCGACGGCTGGTTCTTCTGGAGCTATAAGCTTCAGGTTGACGGAGCCGACCTCGACGGCTGGGACCTGAGAAAATCCATCGAACTCGGATATCTCCCGGCCCGGCTTGCGAGCTGACTTTGCGCCGCGCCGGGGACGGGCAATCGCGGGACGGCGATGCGTCCGACACTGAATCGCGGGGCGCCGAATCTGGCGATGACGGCCTCTTAGAAGCGACCTCGAAGGAAGACAGTTATCCGCCTTTCGTGGAGCCGAGGTCGGCTACGCCGGTCTTGACGGCGCCGGCCCCGAGGTAGAGGCGGGCCACCTCCGGGTCAGCCAGGAGGCTCGTGCCAGTACCGACGAGGCGCACCAGGCCACTTTCGAGGACGACGCCGAAGTCCGCTGCGGCCAGCCCGGAGCGTGCGTTCTGCTCGACGAGGAGTACGGTCCGGCCGGAGTCAGCGAGGTGGCGGATGCTCTCGAAGACCTGGCCGCGGGATTTGGGGTCGAGTCCGATGGACGGTTCGTCGAGGAGTATGAGTCCGGGGTCGAGGACCAGCGTGCGCGCCAGTTCGACCTGCTTCTGCTCACCGCCCGACAGCGAGCCGGCATGGTCAAGCGCCCGGCGCCTGCAGATGGGGAAAACGTCCGCCGCTTCGTTGACGCGCCGACGTAGGGCCTTCTGGTCCGAGACGACGTAGCCGCCCATCAGCAGGTTGTCCCACACGGTCATGGCCGGGAAAAGGCTCCGGTCCTGTGGGACGTGCACGATGCCGCGCAGGAGTCGGGCACGTGGAGTGAGGCGTTCGATCCGTTCACCCCTGAAGGTGACCTGCCCCGTTCGTGGCCGCAGCAAGCCGCTGATCGTCTTGAGCACTGTCGACTTGCCGGCTCCGTTGGGACCGATGAGGCAGGTGACGGTTCCGGCAGAGACGTGTAGATCGACACCCTTGAGAATGTCTCCCGCCCCGTAGCCCGCGATCACCTGGCTCAGCGTCAGCAAGTCGTCCACCTCAAGCCCCCAAGTAGGCATCGAGAACGAGGGGATTGGTCTGTACGTCGTGTGGCGCACCCGAGAAGATCTCCCGGCCCTGGTCGAGCACGATCACGGGGTCGCAGAGTCTCATCACGAATCCCATGTCGTGCTCGACGATGAGGAAGGTGACGCCCGCCGCGAAGCGTTCGCGGATGTGGTGTTCCATGGTCTCGATCATCACCGGGTTCACGCCTGCTGTCGGCTCGTCCAGCATGACGAGGCTCGGTGAGCTCATCAGCACAGCAGCGAACTCGAGGAGCTTGCGCTGACCGTAGGAGAGCTCCGACGCGAAGAGGTCCCCTACGTGTCCCATCCGGAACTCGTCGAGCAAGACGTCGACACGGTCTCGGTCGGCACTGGCGAACCGACGGCCGAACAGTTGTCGCCACGTGTAGCCCGCGGCCACGGTGAGGTTCTCCTTGACTGTCAGTTGCGGGAAGATCCGGGCTTGCTGGAAGGTTCGCGAAAGACCGCGTCGATAGAGGGTTCCGGCGTCCGCCCCTGTGATGTCTCGCCCACGGAAGCTGGCCCTCCCGCTGTCGGGCTTCAGATAGCCGGTGACCAGGTTGAAGAGTGTCGTCTTCCCGGAGCCGTTCGGACCTATCAGCGCGGTGATGGTATTCGGTTCAACCGTCAGGCTGGCGGAGTTCACGGCCTGAACGGTGCCGAAGGTTTTCGTGATGTTGCGGAGTTCCAGCAAGGCTGCCATCAGCCAACCCTCGGGGGTGCAGCTGAAGCTGAGTCCACTGTGTCGTTCGTGAGCCGCGGTGGTGGGCTGTCCGCGTCGTCGGGGGCATCATCTGAGTCAACCGTGGAGCGACGCCGGCTCCGTCGAAGTCGGTCGTTGATCGTGGGGACGATGCCTTGCGGCATCAGGAGCATCACCAAGAGGAAGACCATCGCATAGGCGATGAGGTAGTACTGGCTGCCGCCGAGAGAGTAGGCAAGGCTCTGTTGCGACGTCTCCAGCAGAAGTGCTCCGAGAACGGGACCCCAGAGGGTCGCTCGCCCGCCGAGGAACGTCATCAAGACGATGGCGATCGTCACCAGCGGATCCACGGCGAACTGGGGGTAGATGAAGCCCTGGTAGTAGGCCCATACCCCACCGACCATCGCCGTGATGCCGACACTGACAGAGAAGGCCAACAGCTTGACCCCGAGCACCCGGACGCCGATTCCACGAGCCTTGTCCTCGTCGGCACGCACCGCGGCCAACGAGAGTCCGAGCTTGCTCCGCATGACTCCCCAGGTGATGCCCATGGCGAGTGCGAGCAGAACTAACAGCGCGTAGTAGAAGGGGCGCTCGAAGGTCCGGAGAGGGAAGGGTGGAACGGGGATCGCGAGACCTTGCGCTCCCTTGGTCAAGCCGCGCAAGTTGAAGGCGAGGGTCTGCGCGACGAACAGCAAGGTGATGGTCACGATCGCGAACACGTCCGACCTGGTTCGCATGGCGACCGCAGCGATGGCGAGGCCGATGATGGACGCGAGAACGGCAATCAGGGGGAGGAGCAGAAACGGCTCGTATCCGGACACGACGCCGTGGTGTTGGAACCAGATGGCCATCGTGTAGGCACCGATTCCGAAGAACGCGGCGTGTCCGAGCGACGGGTAGCCTGCGAACCCCCCGACGAGGTTCCAGGCGCTGGACATCACTGCGAACATGAGTGTGAAGACGAAGATGTTCAGCACCCAATGCGCGAGGTTGAACACGGGAAGGCTGGCGAGGACACCGAAGAAGACCAGTCCGCGAAGTGCACCTGCGTAACGGAACGTGGTCATATCGCCCCGCGGCCGGTGGTCCCGAACAGGCCTTGGGGACGGATCAGCAGTACGAGCAGCAGAATGACGAAGAAGGTCATCTCGGACCACGCGGGGGAGACGGCCGACGCGACGATGGCCGAGGAGGTCGAAACGATCAGGGCGCCGATGACCGCACCCCCGATGCTGCCG
>JAWWPH010000070.1:0-4626 GCA_033850875.1 Nocardioidaceae bacterium
GGGCTGGACGAACTGCTGGCACGCATCGACGGCCACCGCACGGTGGCGCTGCTCGGGTCGTCCGGCCACGGCAAGTCTTCGTTGACGAACGCTCTGGTGGGAGCGGAGGTACTGGCCACGAAGGGCATCCGTGCCGACGGTCGAGGCCGTCACACCACGGTGCGGCGCGAGCTGGTACTGCTGCCCACCGGCGGCGCCGTGATCGACACCCCGGGCCTGCGCGGGATCGGGCTGCTGGACACCGGCGAGGGGCTTGCCGCTGCGTTTCCCGACCTGGCGGAGCTGGCCCTGCTGTGCCGGTTCTCCGACTGCAGCCACCGCAGCGAGCCCGACTGCGCGGTGCTCGCGGCCGTGGCCGGGGGAGAGCTCACCGTTCGCCGGTTGAGCAGCTGGCGGCTTCTGCAGCGCGAGCAGCTGCGGATGGCGGCTCGAACCGACGCGCGCCTTCGCTCGGAGCTGGCCCGTGGCAACAAGCACCTGACCAAGCAGGCCCGCGCGGCGGCCCGGGCCCGGCGGCCTTGAGCGACGAGCGGCCTGTCGAGATCCGTCCGGAGCGGGCGGGGGACGAGCGGGCGGTCGCTCACCTGCTGGCGTCCGCGTTCGCGAGGCCCGAGGTCCCCGAACTGGTGGCGTCGCTTCGCCGAAGCGACTGGTGGGTCGAGGGACTGTCGTTGACGGCCGTGGTCGACGGTGAGGTGGTGGGCTACCTGCTGTTCACGTCGGCGTTGGTCGACGCACCCGAGAGGTTGGTCGACGTCCTCGTGCTGAGCCCGCTGGGGGTGTTGCCGGGACACCAAGGCAGAGGGATCGGTTCGGCGCTGGTCCGGGCAGGGCTGGCTCTGCTGGCGACGCGTCCTGAGCCGGTCGTCTTCCTGGAGGGGTCGCCCGACTACTACCCGCGGTTCGGCTTCCGGCCGGCGGTTCCGCTGGGATTCGTCGCTCCCTCGCCTCGCGTCCCCGAGCCGGCTTTCATGGCGTACCTCCTTCCGTCGTACGAGCCCGCGCTTCGGGGCGCGCTGGTCTACCCCGACGCCTTCTGGCGCCACGACTGCGTCGGCCTGCGGCCCTGAGCCCGTGCCCTCCCGAGGGGTCAGGTGGCGACGGGGCCGAGGACGGCGGCGCTCTCGCCTGGGACGCGGACGGTGCGCGGGCCCACCACGGCCGCCTCGGGACTCCACGCCAAGATGATCTCCACCTCGGTGGGCTCCGGCTCGGCGCAGGCGATCCGGAGGTCGCGCGGGCGGTCCGACAGGTTGACCGCCACGTGGTGAGCGCCGCGGTGCATGACGACCGTCTGCGCCGCGAGGTCGTGCTCCACGTGGACCCGGTCCAGTCGCGGGTCGCCGAGGTCGGGCACCTCACGCCGCAGCCGGATGAGACCGGCGTACCAGCGAAGGAGATCGATGTGGGGCTCGGTCGACACCTCCTCCCAGTTCAGCCGCGAGCGCTCGAACGTCCGCTCCGCCTGCGGGTCCGGCACGTCCTCCCGGTCCCATCCGTGGGAGGAGAACTCGTCGCGCCGTCCGCGGCGTACCGCCTCAGCGATCGAGCGGTCGGTGTGATCGGTGAAGTACTGCCACGGTGTCGACGCGCCCCACTCCTCGCCCATGAAGAGCATGGGCGTACAGGGTCCGGCGAGCAGCAGCGCCGCGCCGCAGGCGAGTCGGCCCGGGCTCAGCTGGGCCGACAGGCGGTCGCCGACCGCGCGATTGCCGACCTGGTCGTGAGTCTGCAGTGAGACCACGAACCGCCATCCCGGGGTACGCGTACGGTCGATGGGCCGTCCGTGAGTACGCCGCCGGAAGGACGAGTACGTGCCGTCGTGCAGGAAGACCCCCTCGAGCACCTTGGTGAGGGCTCCCGGCGCAGCGAAGTCCGCGTAGTACCCCTGGGTCTCCCCGGTGAGCAGGACGTGCAGAGCGTGGTGCACGTCGTCGGCCCACTGGGCGTGCAGGCCGAGACCGCCCGCCTCGCGGGGGGTGACGGTCAGCGGGTCGTTGCGGTCGGACTCGGCGATCAGCCACATAGGCCGACCGGAGCTCGTCGACAACGTGGCGACCTCCGCCGACAGCTCCTCGAGCAGGGTGATCGCGCGCTCGTCGAAGAGCGCGTGCACCGCGTCGAGCCGTAGGCCGTCGACATGGAAGTCGTGGAACCACATCAGGGCGTTGTCGATCACGAAACGCCGGACCTCGTCGCTGTCGGCGTCGTCGAGGTTGAGCGCCGCCCCCCATGGGGTGCCGTAGCGGTCGGTGAAGTAGGGCCCGAACTCCGTCAGGTGGTTCCCGCTCGGGCCGAGGTGGTTGTACACGACGTCGAGGCACACCCCGAGGCCACGCTGGTGACAGGCCTCGACGAAACGGCACAGTGCCTCCGGACCGCCGTACGGCTCGTGCACCGCGTACAGGCCGACGCCGTCGTAGCCCCAGCCGAAGCGGCCGGGGAAGGTGGCGAGCGGCATCAGCTCGACGAGGTCGACCCCAAGCGAGACCAGGTGGTCGAGTCGTTCGATGGCCGAGTCGAGGGTGCCCTCAGGCGTGAACGTCCCGACGTGCAGCTCGTACACGACCGCGCCCGGCAGCTGGGCGCCGCGCCACGAGGTGTCGCCCCAGTGGTACCTGGCGACGTCGAAGACCGCCGCCTCGCCCTCGGGTCCCTCGGGAAGCCGGATCGCCCTCGGGTCGGCCCGCGGGTCGCCGCCGTCGAGCCGGTAGGCGTAGCGGGAGCCGTTCGCCGCGTCGATGTCCTCGCTGACCCACCAGCCGTCGTCGCCCCTGGTCATCTCGTGCTCGGCGCCGTCGTGCAGCAACGTCACCGACGTCTCGGCCCGGGGAGCCCACACGCGGAACCTCACTCCGCCTCCCTGACGAGCAGCGCCACGGGAAGCTCCGCGAAGAGACCCTCGCAGGCAGCGGCGCCACCGCCGACGACACCGGACCCGGTGAGCAGGTCCGTCCACGCCCCGTCCGGCAGCGACACCGTGGCGCCTGCCCACCCCGAGCGCGACTGCGCCGCCGGCCAGCGCGTGCCGAGCACGGCGATCTGCTCGCTCCGCACGAACCCGATCGCGTGGCGTGAGGTCGTCGGCAGGCGACGGTACGTCGCCGCCGCACCGAACTGTTCTGGCCGCTGCCGGCGCAACCGCAGCGCCGTCGAGGTCACCCAGAGCTTGTCGTCGTCGAGGTCGCGGCGCGTGGCTCCCGAGTCGAGCCGCTCCAGCCGTCGCAGGCGCTCGGCGTAGTCGACCGGGCGGCGGTTGTCGGGGTCGACGAGTGAGCGCTCCACGGTCTCGCAGCCCTGGTACACGTCGGGTACGCCGGGAAGCATCAGCTGGAGCAGCTTGGACGTGAGCGTGACGCCCCGGATCGCGGGCTGCAGCTGCGTCACCCAGGCGCCGGCGGCGGTGGCGATCTCGCCCTCGGCGAGGCAGCGCGCGGCGAGCTCGAGCACCTGGCGCTCGTACTCCTCGTCGCCGTCGGTCCAGGCGGTGTGCTGCTTGGCCTCGCGTACGGCCTTCTCGAGGTAGTCCCCGAGCCGGTCGACGGTGATCGGCCAAGTGCCGACGAGCGTCTGCATCACCAGGTACGCGGTCGGCTCGTCGACCGAGAGCTCGGCCGCGGCCTTCCGGACCAGCGTCCAGAGGCTGCGCCAGCCGTCGAGGTCCTCGGCCGCCGCCAGCAGTGCCGCCCGTACGTCCTCCCCGCGCTTGGTGTCGTGCGTCGACAGCGTGGTCATCCCCGTCGGCGTCGTCAGCGACTGGCGCTCGGCCCACGCGTGCAGGGCGCGGTCGTCGGGGCGCTCCAGGGCACCGGGGTCGCCGCCGACCTCGTTGAGGGCGATCAGCCGGTTGAACCGGTAGAACGTCGTGTCCTCGACGCCCTTCGCCATCACCGGGCCGCAGACCTGCTGGAAGCGCACGACCAGGTCGCGACCGGCCTCGCTGGACGTCGTGGAGTCGAGCAGCAGGTCGCGCAGCACCGCCAGCGGTCGGGCGAGGTCGGGCCGGGCCCGTTGCGCGCCTGCTCGCATCTCCTCGATCGCGTTGACGGCGTCGTCCCTCGGTGGCTCGTCGAGACGGATGTACGCGCGGTAGGTACGTACCCGAACGAGCATCTCCGTCAGCGCCGCCTCGAGGTCGGCGTCGCGGACGACGTGCCCGGCCTCGGCCGCCGCTGAGGCGGCGCGGCGCACGAGGCGACGCAGCTCGGGCTTCAGCAGCACGTCGAGGACGTGGCGCTTGGCCTCCAGCTCCGTCGTCGCGAGCGACGCCTCGGCGCCGGTCTTGCGCCACAGCTCGTCGAGTGCCGCACCGACCGGGGGAACGAGCGCGTCGGACAACGCGCGAATGGCGTCGTAGCCCGTCGTCCCGGCGGTTGCCCACTCGGCCGGCAGGGCCTCGTCGCCTTCGAGGATCTTCTCCACGACGACCCAGGCCCCGTCGGTGGCGTCGCGCAGCCGCGCCAGGTAGCCCTGCGGATCGGCCAGACCGTCGGGATGATCGATGCGGAAGCCGTCGATGACACCTCGGTGGTGCAGGCGTAGCAGGAGCGCATGCGTGGCGTCGAACACGTGGTCGAGCTCGACCCGCACGGCGACCAGCGTGTCGACGTCGAAGAACCGCCGATA